>DASZGZ010000113.1:0-13762 GCA_035938355.1 Acidobacteriaceae bacterium | reverse complement strand
GAGGTCTTCCTCTCCATCCAGATCGAGCACAGCTTTACCAAGCAGCAGATCTTTACGCTCTACGGGAACCAGATTTATCTGGGCCACGGGGTATATGGCTTCGAGGCGGGGGCGAACTACTACTTCAGCAAGCCGGCGCGCCAACTGACGCTGCCCGAGGCCGCGATGCTGGCTGGTCTGCCGAAGGGGCCGGTGGCCTATTCGCCAATTCTCAATCCGGAGCGGGCCTTCCGGCGGCGGAACACGGTGATCAACGCGATGCTGGAAGACGGCGCGATTACTGCGTCGCAGGCTAACGAGGCCAAGGGTGCGCCGCTGGGCCTGCACCAGGCGCCCCCGCCCAACAGCGTGGCGCCATGGTTTGTGGAGGAGGTGCGGCGCGAACTGGAGCGGCAGTTCGGCGCGGAGATGGTGCATGAAGCGGGGCTGCGGGTGTACACGACGCTGGATCTGCCGCTGCAGCGGACGGCGAACCGCGCCGTGCTGGACGGCCTGGCCGTGTATGAGCGCCGGCACGGATGGCACGGGCATCTGCTGAACGTGCTGGCGTCCGGCGAATCGATGGAGAGCTTCCGGCACCCGGACTGGAGTCTTCCGGTCGCGCAAGGGGCGTATTTCCACGGAATGGTGGTCGGCGTTCTCGAGGGGCGCGTAACGGTAAAGATTGGCGATGCGCGGCTGGGTTTGTTGCCCGAAGACTGGGCGTGGACTGGCGAGAAGGACCCGGCAAAGCTGTTCAAGCCTGGCGACATCGTCTACGTGCGCATTGACAGCGCGCCGGGTGTGCCGGTGCTGCATGGAACGCTCGAGCAGGATTCCGGCGCGCAGGGGGCGCTGATGGCGGTGGACAACGGTACGGGGGATGTACTGGCGATGGTCGGCGGGCGCGACTTCAATCTGTCGCAGTTCAACCGCGCGACGCAGGCAGAGCGGCAGACCGGGTCGTCCTTCAAACCGTACGTGTACACGGCAGCGATCGAAAACGGGGCGAGGCCGGAGGAGATCATCGCCGATACACCGGTGACCTTCCAGACAGCGGGCGGCCCTTATACGCCGCACGACTACGAGCCGAATTACCTGGGAAACATCCCGCTGGAGAAGGCGTTTGCGGATTCGCGGAATATTCCTGCACTGCGGCTGGCGGAACGCGTGGGGATGAAGAAGGTGATCGAGGTCGCCCACCGGTTCGGAATCACGCGGGATATTCCGCCGTATCTGCCGGTGGCGCTGGGCTCGGTGGAGGTGACGCTGGCGCAACAGGTGGCTGCTTACAGCAGCTTTCCGAACGATGGCGTGCGGGTGACTCCGCATCTGCTGCGTCGGGTGACGAATGCCGATGGGATGCCGCTCTCCGAGGACCAGGCGGAGGTGAATCAATCGACCGACGCGAAGACGGCGCGGTCGATGATGGTGCTGCTCCAGCAGGTGACAAAGAGCGGGACGGCAGCGGCAGCGCGGGCGCTCGATCATCCGCTGGGTGGGAAGACGGGGACGACGAGTGATTTTACGGACGCGTGGTTTCTCGGGTTTTCGCCGTCGGTGACCTGCGGAGTGTGGATGGGGTATGACACGCGGCAATCGCTCGGCGACAAGGAGACGGGAGCGCGAGCGGCGCTGCCGGTCTGGATGGATTTCATGAAGGTGGCGGATGCGGACAAAGAGGGGGAGCGGTTTCCGGGGGAGGGTACGGAGGTCGTTTCACGGTAGGGCGAGCGGCGCCGGAATATCGAGAGGATACTGAGGTTCTCCTATGCGCTCGCGAAGCCTGGTCCACGTTCTGGTTATTTCTGCGGTGCTGCTGGTTGTCGGGCTTCGGCGAGGGCGCAATCCTGCGGCTCGACCGGGTTGGCAGTGCAGGTCTTAGGCTCCGGCGGCCCGGAGATGCAGGATAAGCGCGCGTCGACCAGCTATCTCATCTGGGAGCACGGCAGAGCGCGCGTGATGGTGGACGCGGGAGGCGGCAGCGCCCTGCGCTTTGGCGAGAGCGGCGCACAGATGTCCCAGGTGGATGTTTTTCTGTTCAGTCATTTTCATGTGGATCATAGCGGCGACTTTCCGGCTCTGATCTTTTCTTCCTGGTTTGAAGACCGCAAGCGGCCGCTGCCGGTGTTCGGCCCTCCGGGAAACGAGTACATGCCTTCCACTACCGAGTTTGTGCACGACCTCTTCAGCGAGCCGCATGGAGCGTGGCGCTATCTGAGTGACCTGGTGGAACCGGGTGCTGAGGGAAGCTATACGTTGCAACCGCATAACGTCGATGCCGGCTCGACACCGGTGCTTGTATTTCGCAACGCTGACATGGCGGTGTACGCAGTGCGCGTTGTTCATGGTGCGTTCCCCGCGCTGGCATGGCGAGTGGAGATCGGCGGCAAGCGAATCGTCTTCAGCGGAGATACGAATGGAGAAGGGCAAGGGCTAACGCAGTTGGCGACGGATGCGGATTTATTCGTCGCTCATAACGCGGTACCGGAGGGCGCTACCGGAGTGGAACGACGCCTCCACATGCCGCCTTCCGTCATTGGAATGATCGCAGCGAATGCGCATGTGAAGCAATTGGTGCTGTCGCATCGAATGCTGCGGACGTTGGGAAACGAGAAGGAAACGCAAGCCGCAATAAGGCGGCGATATTCGGGCCCGATTCACTTTGCGAATGACCTTGATTGTTTTCCTGTGAGGTAGGGTCATCCGTGGAAGAACAAGGCCCGCACCGAAACGGTGCGGGCCTTTGTTGCTCGTGCTGCTGCGAATTACTTGCTTGCTTTGCGGGTGGCGAAGAGCTGGGTGACCGCCGCGTGGAAGTGCCGGGATGAGGCTGGAGTTGGAACCTTGCCGGAGAGGATCTCCGCGTAGGGGATGTCTTTGCCGTAGTAGGCTTTGGTGTCGTCCTTGTTCTGGTTGATGTAGTCGCCGGTGAGGTCGAGTCCGGCGAAGAGTCCCTTGCTGCGCGAGTAGGTAAGGAACTCTGCATTGGCGAGAGCGGAGATGCTGGCCTGGGAGTTACGGCCCACGGGGCCCGCAGAAGCGGCGGCGTCGCCACCGAGCTTGACCTTCTCCTTCAACATGTCCTGCGCGCTTTTGTGGTTGGTGCCGACCAGGATCAGATCCGTGGATTGACCGCCAGCCTGGAATCCGAAGCTGGCGCCGGTAATCTGGGCGAAGACCGGTGCGCTCCATCCGTGAGCAGTCCGGCAGGTGGCAAGGCCTTGACCATATTGCGCGCCTACCACGAAGGCAGCCTTCTTATAGCCCGGGACGATTATCAAGCATTTGGCTTTGCCGGCGACCCACAGCGGTATTCCATCCGGGGTGCCCGCGAGTTCGTGAATGACCGCGGTTGCGGCGTCGATGCGATCGGTAAGTTTGGTGTCGGTGTCGGCGGCAAAGGCCACGCCGGTGATGGTGGTGGCCAGGCAAAGCTGGGCCAAAAGGTGTTTCAAAATCTTGTGCATGAAAGTCCTCCGCAAGAGTTACGACATCGGCGATGCTACACCCGGCGAGGGGAGAACCGGATGAAGTTTGGTGATGGGATGCGGCGAAGGCAAGAGTTACTGTCCCTGCGGAAGAGCTTTAGGCGCGCGGGGCGCGGCGCAGGTAACGCCGGGCGGCTACGACATCGCGGCCGATCTGCTCACGTAGGGCCTCGGGCGAAGGCCATTGCCGTTCATCGCGGAGGCGGGCGAGGAAGGTGAAGCGCAGGGGCGTGGCTTCATTCAGCGCGATGGGTCGGAAGTCGAGCAGATGGCTTTCGATGGCGAAGGATGCATCGGCGAAGGTGGGCCGGGTGCCGACGTTGGTGACGGAGTCGAAGCAGATCTCGTCCGGTGCATCGGCGTGCGTGGAGCCGGCCGCGATCTGCATGCGGCTGACGTAGACGCCCGTAGCGGGGACGAGGCCATCGTAGTCTGCGAGATTGATGGTGGGGACAGTGAGGCGGCTACCGATGCCGCGGCCATGCGCCGGGGTACTCAGGATGGAGAAAGGCCTTCCGAGCAGCCAGCGTGCGCGGCGCATATCACCCGCGGAGATGAGTTGACGGATGCGGCTGCTGGACACGTCCATGCCGTGTACCTGGAGCGGCTGGTAGATGTGAACGGTAAAGCCTAGCTGGGAGCCGAGCGCCCTCAACCGATCGACGCCAGCCTCCGCGCGGAAGCCGAAGCGGAAGTTGTCGCCCTCATGCACCTCGACGGAGCGCAGCTGTTTGAGCAAGACGCTGCGGATGAAGTCTTCGGCACTCTGCTGCGAGAATTCGGCGGTGAAGGGAAGGACCACGGTGGCGTCGATGCCGGTGGTGGCGAGGAGGTCGAGGCGCTCGGCTAAAGAGGGGGTGATGAGGCGGGGCGCTGCGGCGGGGCGCAGGAACTGGCCGGGATGCGGCTCAAAGGTTACCGCGACGGCACGCGCCTGAAGCGCGCGTGCCCGCTCGACGACGCGCGCGAGCAGGAAGCGATGGCCGAGGTGAACGCCATCGTAGTTTCCAACGCTCGATACGGTGGCGCGGTAGTCAGCGGGGAGTTCGTCGGGCGTGTGGAAGATCTGCATTGGCTAGAGTTCGATGGGAATGCGTAGTCCGTCATAAGACAGGCGGATGGAGGGGGGCAATTCCCCGTCCGTTTCGGCGTGCATGATCTCGTGCGACATGTGAGTAAACCAGGAGCGGCGCGCGCCGATCTTCTCCGCCCAGGCAATGGCATCGGTGAGGTTGGCATGGGTGGGATGCGGCTGCGGGCGCAGCGCATCCAGAACGACGACTTCCACACCGTCGAGCAGCGCGAGGCTCGAGTCAGGAATGTTGTTCATGTCGGTGAGGTATGCAGCGCTGCCGAAGCGATAGCCGGTGACCTGGAGGTTGCCATGCATGAGGGGTACCGGTGTAAAGGTAATGCCCGCGACCTGGACCGGGCCATCGAGGCGGAGCAGTTCGACGCGTGCGCGCGTGGGATAGGTGGCTTCGGCGGAAAAGGTGTAAGAGAAGACGCGCTCGAGCACCTCGGCGGTTGGCCCGTCGGCATAGAGCGGTAGCTTCCGGTCGCGATGGGAGAAGCTCAGGGGACGCAGATCGTCGAGGCCGAGAATGTGGTCGGCGTGTGCATGAGTGTAGAAGACGCCGTCAATGTTGCGGATGCCGAAGCGCAGCGCCTGCTGACGGAAGTCCGGACCGGTGTCGATGAGGACACGATGCGAGCGCGGTGGCTCGTCTAGACTCCCGGTCTCGGTCTGCCATTCGACGGCGATGGAGGGCCGGAGACGCTGGTCGCGCGGGTCGCTGGAGGTGCAGACGCGGCAGGAGCAGCCGAGCGTGGGCACACCCATGGACGTGCCGCTGCCGAGAACGAGGATGCTGGCATTGACGCGAGGCGGCAGGCGGATCGCTCCCTACCGTATCGGCGGCTTGGCAGCCGGATTGTGGGCGCTCGAGGAGATGGCGTTGGTGATCTCCATGAACATCATGCGCAGCTCGAAGAGGGCGTTCTGCAACAGACGCTGTTCCTTGTCGGTGAGATTGCCTTTGGTTTTTTCGACCAGGACGCTGAGCATGTCGATGCTCTGGCGGGCGCCAAGGATATCCACGCGCGGCTGCTCGCCGGGCTGGGTGCCGGCGCCCATCTGGAGGGCAGCGGTCATGTAGATGGATTGCACCAGCTTGTCGAAGTTCATCTCCGCGCCGCGGCCGAAGGAGTCGCGCGCGCCGGGGTTGGCCTGGGAGATCATCTCGTCGAGCTTCTTCGAGGAGGCGCGGTAGTCGGCGTCCTGCCTGGCGGATTCGGCGGCGGTCGGCTCGGGAGGCAGAGCCTCCTCATCCAAGGCTTCCTCATCGACGGATTCGTCCTCGGCGGGAAGCGGCTCTAGGTTGCGATTCACGACTTCCTTCTCAACCGGAGAAGCGCTCTCGACGAGCTTTGGACCGAGTTTGGATGCGCCTGCCGCTGCCGGCTCGGGCTTGGGCGGGGCGGCCGGAGTTTCTTCAGCCGTGGCGGCGCCTTCGCGCAGGTCGCCCTCGAGGGTGAACTTGCGGCGATCGGTGACGGTGAATCCGGATGGCTGGTCTGACATGTTGATTGAACCTTCCTATGAGGTTTGCGGCGCAGAGCGCGCAAGTGGGGGATGGGTGACAAGGGTGGCGTTGCCGCCGGGATAGTCGAGGACCGGGTGGCGGGCGACAGCCTCTGTGCGCACGATGCCGAGGCCGTAGCGCGTGCCGTTCGAGAGCGCCGTACTGGTGATGCGGCCGACGACGGCGGTTTCCCCGGCGGCGGTGAGCTCGAGCGGGAGCGCGGCCGGTTCGGTGTCCAGCGTGAACTGCGCGAGGCGGCGATGCACGGCACCGCGGGAGCGAATGCGCTCGACGATCTCCTGGCCGAGGTAACAGCCCTTGGCGAAGTGCAGCGCGCGGGTCTGGCTGGTCTCCTGCGGCAGATCGCGCTCGCCCAGATCGACGCCGTAACGAGGCGTTCCTTCGAGCACGCGCACGGTTTCGGATGCGCGCAGGCCGCAGGGGGTGGCGCCGGCGGCGAGCAGCACATCCCAGAGCATGCGGACGTTCTCGTTGGCGCACCAGAGCTCGAAACGCGGCGACGCGGTGGAATAGCCGCCGGTAAGTTCCACGGCTACGCCGCAGATGCGGGTCTGCATGAGCCAGAGGGCGTCTGGCGTTGCAGCGGGCAGAGAGACCCCGAGGGCGGCGAGCTGTTGTGGAGCGAGGGGGCCGGCAAGGCCGAGCGCGGTTCCGGTGGAAGAGATGTCCTCGAGGGCGACGTCGTCCATGATGATGAAGCGATCGAAGTGCGCCATGAGGGCGGGAATCTGGCTGCGATCGGTGAGCACGAGCAGATGGTCGGCGAGGCGGAAGGCGTCGCAGTCGCCCTGGATGCGGCCCTGCGCGTTGAGCACAAAGCTATAGTTTCCTGCGCCGTCGGCCAGTTCCTGAATGTTGTTGGTGAGCATTCCGTTGAGCCAGCGCAGACGATCTGTGCCGCCGACGGAGATCTGCCCGCGATAGCCAAGATCGAAGGCACCGGCGCCTTCCGTCAGCGCAGCGATTTCCTGAGCGGTGACGCTGAAGACGGGGAAGCTGCGGGCGCCGGCCAGCTCCTCAAGAGACGCAGAAGCTCCGCCGAGTGCCGCGGCGAGCGCCGTGGGGGAGCTCACAGACGGGACCGCCGGCGCGTCTTGAGAGGTAGCGACAGTGGTGGCGGAAGTGTCCTGCATAGCGGAAAGCCTTTAAAAAATTATAGCCTTCTGGCAGCAGGCCAGCGGGCGGCATGGGGACGGTGAGGCAATGGGGATGAGAGCGAGGCGGGCTACATGTGCGGCGATGGCCGCGGGACTGCTGGCCGCGCTGCCACTGCGGGCGCAAACCACGGGCGCACCGGCGTCACCGCAGAATGGGCCAGCGCAGCAGGCGCAACCGCAACAGAACCCGTCGCAGCCGAAGGCCGACCAGAAAATCACAGCTGCGCAGGCGAAGGAGTTGTTCGCCTCGGTGGACCAGATTCTGGGTTTTGCCAGCAAGGATAGCGATCTCTTGATTCACCATGCGGTAAAGCGGCGGTTGACGACGCGCGATGAGGTGCAGCACTACATCCTGGGCAAGATGAAGGATGACAAGGACGCGCAGCGGCTGGAGAGCTCGGAGATCGTACTGAAGAAGTTCGGCCTGCTGGACCGGGACTTTCACCTGCGGCCGTTCATCGTAAGCCTGCTGACGGAGCAGATTGCCGGCTATTACGACAGCAAGACTAAGACAGTGAACATGCTGGACTGGATTGCGCCGGATGACCAGAAGCCGGTGCTGGCGCATGAGCTGACGCATGCTTTGCAGGACCAGCATGTGGATCTGGAGAAATGGAGCGACCAGAGCAAGGAGTCCACTGCGAAGAACGTAGAGGAGGACAACGATCATCTGCGGGTGGACGAGGCGGACACGGCGCGTGAAGCGGTGGCCGAAGGGCAGGCGATGGTGGTTTTTCTGGACTGGGGGCTGGCCCCCAAGGGGCAGTCGCTGGCGAAGCTGCCGGATATCGCTGCACAACTGGACGACCTGGGCGGTGACGACGGCGATTCGCCTGTACTAAAGCGCGCTCCGCTGCTGTTGAAGGAGTCGTTGCTGTTTCCCTATCGCGAGGGGCTGAACTTCGAGCAGATCGTGCTGAAAGACGAGGGGCCGAAGGAGGCGTTTGCCGGAGCGCTGGACCGGCCGCCGGGGACAAGTTACGAGATCATGCATCCGCGGGCGTGGGAGCGGCAGGTGCATCCGACGCTGCTGACCATGCCGGACATTCATCCGCTGATCGACGCGGAGTATGCGCCGTATGACATTGGGGTGATGGGCGAGCTGGATGTGCGGATCCTGACGCAGTTGTTTGCTGGCAGGGCGGGGGCTCAGGAGCTGACGCCCCAGTGGGACGGCGGCATGTATTACGCGGCGCAGAGCCGCGCCGCGAAGACGCCGGAGGAGAAGGATTCGACGAAATCGGTGGCGCTGCTGTACCTGTCGCAGTGGAAGAGCGAGGAGGCCGCAGCGAACTTTGCGGCCGTCTATGCGGACAACCTGAAGCGGAAGTACACGGACGTGCATATACAGCCGACCGATGAAAGCGAGGGCGGTTCCGGTGAAAGCGTCTTCACGACCGAAGAGGGCCCTGTGGTGATCGCTACGGTGGGGCGTGGCGTGTTCATCAGCGAGAGCTTCCCGCTGCCGCTGGCGCGCAAGCTGGAGCTGACGATGACCGGGGCGCTCCGACGCAGCGGGGAGCAGCAGGCGCATGTCGCGTTGCCCGGGATGCCGACGCCAGAGCTGAGCGAGAGCCTGTCGCACCTGATGACGCGCTATGGGCTGATGCGGGCGGCGCTGCGGCACTGAACGGGATCAGGAATCAGCGAGCAGCGGACGGGTATACTGACGTTTCCAACCTAACTGTTATGCGTGTGCGGCGGCGGGAGTGCAGCGGGCGCGGAGAAAGATTTGCAACAGGCAGAGATCGGGATTATCGGCGGCAGTGGACTCTACACCATGCCGGGCCTTACAGATACACAGGAAGTTGCCATACAGACGCCGTTCGGCGAGCCTTCGGACAAGCTGGTGCTGGGCAAGCTGGAGGGACGCAGTGTCGCCTTTCTGGCGCGGCATGGGCGCGGCCATCGGCTGTTGCCGAGCGAGATCAACTATCGCGCCAACCTCTTCGCGATGAAGCTGCTCAACGTCGGGCGCATCATCTCCGTGTCGGCAGTGGGATCACTGAAGGAAGAGCATAAGCCCACGGATTTCGTAGTGCCGGACCAATTTATCGATCGCACTTTCCTCCGGACGAGCACCTTCTTTGGCGACGGGATTGTCGCACACGTCGCGTTTGGCGATCCGGTATGCGGCGTGGTGGCGAAGACGATTGCCGATGCCTGCGATGCCGAGAGTGTTGTCGGCAAACGCGGCGGCACCTATGTGTGCATGGAAGGGCCGCAGTTCTCCACGCGCGCGGAGTCGAACTTGTATCGCAGCTGGGGTGCTGACGTGATCGGCATGACCAACCTGCAGGAGGCGAAGCTGGCGCGCGAGGCAGAGATCTGCTACGCCACGATGGCGATGGTGACTGACTACGACTGCTGGCGCGCCGGACACGATGACGTGACGGTGGATCAGATTGTTGCGGTGATGCACCAGAACGCCGCCAATGCTGCGAAGGTGCTGCGTGCCGCGGTGCGTGCCGTGCCCGCGGAGCGCACATGCGCCTGCGCGACGGCGCTGGAGCATGCGATCCTGACCAGCCGCGATGCGATTCCTGCAGGGACGCGCGCGAAGCTGGGTGCGATCGTCGGGAAATATCTCTCGTAATTCAAGGAAGACTGAATGTCCATTGTGGTGGTTGGCAGTGTTGCGTTTGACAGCATTGAAACTCCGAGCGGCCGGGTGGACCATGCGCTGGGTGGGGCGGCGACACACTTTGCACTGGCCGCCAGCTACTTTACGCAGGTGCGGGTGATCGGCGTGGTGGGCGAAGACTTTACGGCCCAGAACGAAGATGTGCTGAAGAAGCGCGGCGTGGATACCACGGGCATTGAACATGTATCGGGAAAGAGCTTCCACTGGACGGGCTCGTACACGCGCACCCTGAACGAAGCGGACACGCTGGCGACCGAGCTGAATGTCTTTGAGACGTTTACGCCGAAGATTCCGGCGAGCTATCGCGACTCGGAATTCCTCTTTCTGGCCAACATCGATCCCAAGCTGCAGGCGCGTGTGCGCCGCGAGATGCCGAAGGTGAAGATGGTGTGCGGCGACACCATGAACTACTGGATCAAAGACCACGGCGCGGCGCTGGCTGAAGTGCTGGTGGACCTGGATGTGCTGCTGATCAACGATGGCGAAGCCAAGATGCTGGCCGAGGACGCTAACCTGGTGAGGGCGGCGAAGAAGATCCTGGGCATGGGCGTGAAGACGCTGATCGTGAAGCATGGGGAGTATGGCGCGACTGTCTTCTTCAGCGAGCGCTCGTTTCCTGGCGCCAAGCCGGAGATATATGCCACCGCGTTTCGGGCGCCAGCGCTGCCGCTGGCCGAAGTCGTCGATCCGACGGGCGCTGGCGATTCCTTTGCGGGTGGATTCTTCGGGTATCTTGCATCGCAGAAGGGCGAGCTGACGCCCGCGAACTTCCGCAAGGCGATGTTCTATGGCGGCGTGATGGGCTCATTCGCGGTGGAGAAGTTTGGCACTGAGCGCACACAGAAGCTGACCCGTGAGGAGATAGATGCGCGCTTTGGGCAATTCCGCGCGCTCAGCCACCTTGACTGAGGCGAAGCAGAACCAGCCGCCGCGCGACTCCGGAACGGTCGCACTGGCGAGCACGGTGCTGACGCTGGCCGCGCTCGCCTTCTGCTCGCAACATCAACTCCTGCTGTTGTACGGCGATGCGGTGGCGCACCTGCACATCGCGCGGCGCCTCTTCGACTCGCGCACGCCGGGGTTTCGCCAGCTTGGATCGGTGTGGCTGCCGTTGTCACACCTGCTGCTGGTGCCCTTCGTACAAAAGATGAGCTGGTGGCAGAGTGGGGTGGCGGCGGCGCTGCCTTCGATGGCGAGCTACGTTGCGGCCTGCGTCGGACTGTACCGCCTGGCGCTGTGCTTTGTGCGGCATGCCATCGCGTTGCTGGCCGTGGCGTTCTTCGCGCTGAATCCAGGGCTGCTCTACTTCTCGACGACGGCGATGACAGAGCCGCTGTTCCTGGCGGAGATGGTCTGGGCGGCGCTGCTGATCGCGCTGCTCGTGCGACGCTCGGAAGCAGGGAACGGTGAGGGATGCGGACGCCTGGCGCTGGGCGCTGCACTGGTGCTGGTGTGCGCGGTGTTTACCCGCTATGACGGCTGGATCTACGCGGCTGCGGCGTGGTGTGTTGCATCCGGGATCGTAATCCGAAGGCGCAATCTGCGAGAGCGCCTGACCGGTATCTGGCTGCTGGCAACGGTGCTGGTGGTGATGGCGCCGCTGCTGTGGATCGCCTACAACGCGAAGCAGTTTCACGACCCGTTCGATTTTCTGCGCGGGCCCTACTCCGCGCGCGCGATTGAGGCGCGGACCTCGCCCTACGGGCCCGGCCACTATATGGAGTACCACCGGCCGGTGGTGGCGACGCTTTACTTCCTGAAGGCGGCGGAGTTGGGCGCGGTGGTGCCGCATGCGACGCAACTGATCCTTCTGATCGCGCTGACGGGGACTGCGTTCCTGTGGGTTCGCAGGCACAGTGTTGCTCTGTGGGCGGCGACGCTGCTGTGGCTGCCATTGCCGTTCTATGCCTATTCCGTGGCGTTTGGATCGGTGCCGATCTTCATCCCGGTGTGGTTTCCGCACTCCTGGTACAACACCCGGTACGGCATGGAGATGCTGCCGGCGTTTGCGCTGTTTGCAGCGGCGGCGCTGGAGGGGCTGGCAATGTGGCGGCCGCGCTGGCAGGGCTGGATGGTGCCGCTGACGGTAGGTCTGATTCTGACGAATACCGTTCTGCTGCTGCGCGCCCGGCCATTGGTCTTTCAGGAGGCGGTGGAGAATTCGCGCACACGCATCCCGTTTGAGCGGGCACTGGCGAACTGGCTGCGGGTACTGCCGCCCGGCAAGACGCTGCTGATGTACACCTCCGAGCACGTCGGCACACTGCAGCAGGCGGGAATACCGCTGCGCAACATCATCAACGAGGGCAACTACTACGAATGGGGACCGGCGCTTGCGGACCCGGCTGCGAAGGCGGACTATGTGGTGGCGTTGGATGGGGACGCCGTGGCCGGCGCGGTTGGCGCGCATCCTCAGGGCCTGAAGCTGCTGCAGATTATCTGCTCGACGGGGCAGCCTTGCGCCCGTATTTATATTGCCCAACCCGCCGCGGGCGCCATTGCTCAACCCGCCGTGGGCGGCATTGCTCAACCTGCCGCGGGCGCCTCCTCAATCCGCTAGCGGAGTAGCCCAGGGGTGGGAGTGGCGGACCTTCGGCCGGATGGTAGGATCACGCGATGGGCGGCCGACGGTGGGCCGCTGATGGATGAGGCAGGCGATGGCGATGATGGTGTTCGAGGCAAAGCACGCGCTGAGCTTCAGCCAGCTGGAGCAGTGGGCCCTGACGGATACGGGCACGATGCGGCTGCTGCTGGCATGCCTGCTGGGCGGCATGGTCGGGATCGATCGCGAATATCACCACAAGGCCTCCGGCTTACGGACGAACCTGCTGATCTGTTTCGGCGCGGCGTTGTTCACGTATCTGTCCCCACTGATCGCGGGCGAGCTGAGCCCGAACAAAGGACAAATCGCTTCGAACATCGTGCAGGGCATTGGCTTTCTGGGAGCCGGGCTGATCCTGCATAATCGTAACCAGATCAGTGGCTTGACGAGCGCAGCGACGGTGTTTGCGGTGGCCGCGGTGGGTATGACATGCGGGGCCGGGCTATATTGGCCGGCCGTGTTTGCGACGGTGCTGATCATCGTGGTGCTGGAGGCAGTAGGGGCGCTGGAGACGCTTACGAATCTAAAAGCGCACACCCGCATTTACGAGGTGCGCGGGCAGGAT
The DNA here is from genome assembly GCA_035938355.1 of Acidobacteriaceae bacterium. Classification (GTDB taxonomy): domain Bacteria; phylum Acidobacteriota; class Terriglobia; order Terriglobales; family Acidobacteriaceae; genus KBS-83. The sequence goes on along the minus strand of DASZGZ010000113.1, from coordinate 718 downwards.
TCCGATGCGATGTATCTGTCAGTGCTGCACGTGATGGATGAGGAAAAGCGGCGGCTGGATCCTGTGGACAGGGAGAGCTTGCCGGGCATGGTGCGGCTGTCGTTTACGGTGATGGCGACGAGGAGTAATCATCGCCGGCTGACAGCGCTGTTGATGAAGGCGTCCGGGATTGAGCGCGTGCTGACCTTCCGCAGCTGGGAGGAAGAGTGACCGCGTTCGACTGCATTGAATTCGACTGCATTGACTTCATTAAGGCGCACGCCTGCGGCAACGATTTTTTGATCGTGGAGGAGGCACAGTCTGCCGGCCGCGATCTGGGTCAGCTTGCACGCGAGTTGTGCTCGCGCACCACGGGGGTGGGTGCCGATGGCGTCGAGTATCTGACACAGATCAGCGAACGCGAAGGGCGCATTCGCTTGCAGAACGCGGATGGCTCGCATGGAGAGATTTCTGGCAATGGCACGCGTTGCGTTGCTGCGTGGATGGCCTACCAGGCAAGCTTGCAGCCAGGGGACGAGTTGCGCATCGAGACAGACGCAGGCGTGCGGGTCTGCCGGCTGGAGAGCGCGGCCGGCAAGGAGTTCCGCTTTACGACCGGAATGGGGTCTCCTTCTGTTGAGCGCAAAACGGTGAAGCTTGACGGAGGCGGGGTTGTTGAAGGCGCGGTGATCGCGATCGGCAATCCGCAGTTCGTGGCGCTGGCGGAGAATGAAAAATT
>DASZGZ010000112.1:0-4370 GCA_035938355.1 Acidobacteriaceae bacterium | reverse complement strand
TGCACTTCCTGTTGACTGGGCACGAATCCTCGCTGGTCATCCCCGGAACAAATGCACGCCGCACAACAACGCTACCGATGAGAGTACCAAATGACATGACGGGAATCCGGCCCGCCTGCCTGCATGACCTACGGTTGGATGACGCGGGGTCCGCGATCGTCGCGTCTCATTTCGCCCTCAAGTATCACCATAGCCATCGACTCCGTTCTGGTGTGCGTGATCGAGAGGGAGCTGTTGCGCACGCCCATCCACTCAGCGATCTCCGCCGCGCGGCCGTGCAGCAGTAGCAGCGGCCGGCCGGCGGGTTCGCGGCCCACCTCGATCTCCCGCCACGTCACCCCGAAGCCGATCCCGGTGCCCAGCGCCTTCGCTGCCGCCTCCTTCGCCGCAAACCGGGCAGCGAAGCTCTCCGCGGCATTATGCCGCTTGCGCTGGCAATAGGCGATCTCCCCTGGCGTATAGACACGCGCCAGGAACCGGCTCCCATACCGCTCGATGGAGTGGGCGACCCGCTCGATCTCGATCATGTCGATGCCCGTTCCCAGGATCATCCGGCCTCCACCAGGCCATAGCGCCGCTGCCAGGCCTTCTTCAGCCGGGCGGCCACAACGGCCCGCTCGGCCTCCGTGGCCTCCGCTCCGCCGCGGGCCACAAAGGCAGCGGCCTCCCGCTTGGCCAGCTCCAGCAGCTCCCGGTCACGAACCAGGTTGGCGACCCGGAAGTCCGGCAAGCCGGCCTGCCGGGTGCCGAAGAACTCCCCCGGGCCCCGCAGCTCGAGGTCCAGCTCCGCCAGCTCGAACCCGTCCTGCGTGCGCACCATCGCCTCCAGCCGCTGCTCCGCCTCAGGCGACACCCGGCCCCCGGTCATCAGGATGCAGTAGCTCTTCGCACTCCCGCGCCCCACACGTCCCCGCAGTTGATGCATCTGCGCGAGGCCAAAGCGCTCGGCGTGCTCGATGACCATGACGGTGGCGTTGGGTACGTCCACGCCGACTTCGATGACGGTGGTCGACACCAGGACGTCCAGCTCGCCGCGCTGAAAGCGCCGCATGACGATCTCCTTGTCGTCCGCACTGAGGCGCCCGTGCAGCAGGCCCAGCCGTAGCCCCCGGAGCGCACCGTCGCGGAGCTCTTCGTACATCTGGGTCGCCGCCTTAAGCGTGGGCCGCTCGAAGAGGGACGGCGTTTTGGCACCGCGTTTTGCGGGACCCGAAGATGGCTCCTCGGGGGCTGGAAAGTCCAGCTCCGGCTGGTCGTCGCTGGGGCCTTCGATCACCGGATACACGATGTAGGCCTGCCTGCCTGCCGCCACCTGCTTGCGCACGAACTGCCATACCTCATCAGCGCGGTCGTCACTCCCGCGCCGGGTGACGATCGGGGTGCGGCCAGGCGGCAGCTCGTCGAGGACGCTCAGGTCCAGATCGCCGTAGAGCGATAGTGCGAGTGTGCGCGGGATGGGAGTCGCCGTCATCACCAACACGTCGGGCTCCCCCTGGCCCGGCTTCTTCATCAGCCGAAACCGCTGCATCACCCCGAAGCGATGCTGCTCATCCACCACCACCAGGCCAAGACGCTCGAAGTCGACCTTCTCCTCGATCAGTGCGTGCGTGCCGATAACTAGGTCCGCCTCGCCACGCGCGATGCGACCCCGAGCCGCACGCTTATGTTGGACGTCCAGCGATCCGGTCAGCAGGGTGACGCGGTAGTCGCGCGTGGCCCGCTCGAGCAGCTTACGAGCACCAAGATAGTGCTGCGTCGCGAGGATCTCGGTGGGCGCCATCAGCGCGGCCTGATAGCCATTCTCGATGGCGATGAGCATCGCCTGCAGAGCTACGATAGTTTTGCCCGAGCCGACGTCGCCCTGCAGCAGGCGGCGCATCGGGCTTGGCTGTTTCATATCCTCCACGATCTCTGCGAGGGCACGCTTCTGCGCTGTGGTGGGATGGAAGGGCAACACTTCACGCAACGCTGCGCGCACATGCTCATTCGGTGCAAACGCGATACCGGCCCGCTCCCTGGCCTTTCGCCGCTTGATCTCCAGGCCTAACTCGAGGAAGAACAACTCCTCAAAGATGAGCCTTCGGTGCGCCGGAGTGCGCGCCGACTGCAGTTGGTTCAGCGGAGTCGCAGCGTCGGGGAAATGTACCTGTTGCAGAGACGTATCGCGGGAAGGCATGCCAAGCCGCTCCAGCATAGTCGTGGGCAGGGTTTCTGGAATATGAACACGCAGATCGCCCAGCAGACTGAAGAGCTGGCGACGAACCCAGCGAGGGCCCAGCTTCGATCCACCCAGACTTTCATAGATGGGCGTGATGCGCCCCATCTCCAGGCTGCTGAACTCCTCTGTCGCCTCGGGAAGTATCTCGAACTGAGGCTGGATCATCTTGAAACCACGCGACGAGCGCGAGGCCTCCACCTTGCCGAAGACGGCGACAGTCTGGCCAGCCTGAAAACGGTCCTTCAAATAGGTCCCACGAAACCAGATGCACTTCAGCGTAGCGATGCCCTGTACAAGCGTCATCTCGAAGATGGGCATTGCGCGGGTGCGCAGCAGGACGGAGCCGCGTACTTCGCCAACCACGCTCGCCATCTCCCCGGCGACCACCTCATCGAGAGCGCGCGGATTGGCGCGATCTTCGTAGCGGAAGGGAAGATGATAGAGGAGGTCTTCCGCGGTGCAGATTTCCTTTTCGGCTAGCGACTCCGCGATGCGTGGCCCGATTCCCTTGATGAACTGAACGGGGGTGTCGATCGCGAGCACGATCTGATGCTAACAGCGCCGGATGAGACTGCTACACTGCAGACACTTCCAGACCACGGCATGGATGAAACGATACCGCGTACGCTCAAATGGCAGAAGCGACTGATGCTTTGGACGGTGCCGCCGCTGGTCGCAATTCTGTTGCGGCTGCTGCAGGCAACGTTGCGCTATGAGGAGATCCTCGAAGAGGGCGGGCATCCAGACCAGCAGGACGGCGCCAGCGTGTGGTGTTTCTGGCACCGATGTCTGCTGCCCGCCGCCTGCTATTTCCATGGACGGCCGCGTACGACGCTACTCATCAGCGCGAGCTACGACGGCGAGCTGATTGCGCGAACGATCGAGCGTTTGGGCTACGAGACAGTGCGCGGATCAAGCTCACGCGCCGGGGCTGGCGGGTTGCGGTCACTGGCACGTGCGGTGCGCGCCGGGGCGACGGCGGTGATTCCCGGTGACGGGCCACGCGGGCCGCGATACCTGTTGAAGCCCGGAATCACCAAGCTGGCGCAGTTAACACAGTTGCCGGTGAATAGCTTCTATCTGCTGCCGCAACGCGTGTGGGTGTTGCGCTCGTGGGACGCTCTCATGATTCCGAGGCCGTTTTCGCGAGTTGTCATGGTGTGGGGGCGCCCGGTGCCCTGGGCGGACTCAGGAGAGGGAGAGGAGCAGGTGCGACTCGCCGTGGAAGCAACTCTTGAACGGCTTCGCGGGCTGGCAGAACGCCACTTCTCCAGCCATGTTGCGTCGCGGCAATAGAATTGATGAGTGCTTGTCTCTGATTTTGACTTTGTCTTGCTCGACAAATTGATCGCGCAGGAGCCGCTAGCCGATCGCAGCGCAGCGCGGATGCTCCAGCTCAATCGCGAAACGGGCGCATGGAGAGACGATATATTCGCCCATCTGCCGGAGCACCTCCGCGCCGGAGATGTGCTGGTGCTGAATGATTCACGGGTGATTCCCGGGCGGTTGTTTGGATCGCGGACTCGTCGCGCGGATGAAGAAGAACCCGCTGCCGGTCGCGTCGAGGTGTTGCTCACGGAGCGGATCGACACCTGGGATTGGCGCGCCCTTGTGAAGCCTGGCCGCAAACTTCGCGTAGGTGACGGCATCGAGTTCACCGGCCCGGACGAAGCAACGCTTCATGCGGTCATCGTGGGAGCCGATCAGCGTGGGGAGCGGACACTGCGCTTCACGAGTGTCACGGATTTCGACAGGCGGCTCGATTCCCTAGGACACATGCCGCTGCCTCCTTACATTCGCCGCAACGATCGGCCAGCGGATCGTGAGCGATATCAGACAATCTATGCAAAAATGCGCGGCTCCGCGGCTGCCCCGACCGCAGGCCTGCACTTCACGCAGCCGATCCTGGCGCAGATTCGTGCCGCGGGCGTTCGGGTCTGTACGATTACGTTACACGTTGGACTCGGCACGTTTCAGCCCGTGCGTGTCGCAGACACAGCGCAGATACATCTGCACAGTGAGCACTACGAGCTCTCCGCGGAATGCGCGGAAGAGATCAACCGGGCACGAAGCGATGGCCGCCGTATTGTGGCCGCAGGCACGACAACAGTGCGTACCCTGGAGCACTGTGCTGCCGAGAGCAGTGACGGGC
>DASZGZ010000111.1:0-6098 GCA_035938355.1 Acidobacteriaceae bacterium | reverse complement strand
GAGGCGGAGCAGCTCGGCTCGCACCCGCTCGGCAATGTCGGCTATCCGCTCGCATTCGCCTGGTCGGGCGAAACCACGCCATTTCTATTTCGTGGTTACAAATACACGCGCGAGTTGAGCGCCGTCTCCGGCGTTATGTGGGTGCGATATCAGCACGAGCCCTGGAATGCGACACTGCCCATGCAGACGGGAGCAAAAGTCAGCGTCGCTGCCGTGCCGCCGGCTGCGTATATTATTCCCGCGCAGTGGACGTCCGTCATCGATGTGCTCGCCGCGCATCAGGTAGTCATGCACCGCACCACGGCCTCCTGGACTGCACCGGTCGAAACCTACCGCTGCACCAATGGCAACTGGCAGCAGCCTCCATTTGAAGGCCATCACCCGATGTTTGCCGGCGAAGGCAGTAAGGGCCATCCCGGCCATCCGCCGCAGTGCACACTCGTCACCGAGACAATGACATTTCCTGCTGACTCTGCGGTGGTCGAGCTGAATCAGCGCCTCTCGCATGTCGCGATGGCGTGGCTGGAGCCGATGGCGCCGGACTCCGCCATGGCCTGGAATGCCTTCGATCCCATCTTCGAGCAGCGCGAATACGGCGAGCCGTATGTTCTGGAAAAGCTGGCACGCGAGATGATGGGGAAAGATCCGAAACTCCAAACGGAGTTTGAGCAGCGCATCGAGAACGATCCAAAATTCGCCGCAGATCCGCAGGCGCGCCTCGAGTTCTTCTACGACCACTCCCCGTGGGCGGACCCCAAACTCGGCCTTTATCCGGTGGGCCGGCTCACGAAGCTGGACGGCGTGCCGCTGCGCTAGCAACTTCCACGATCCCGCAGCGGTAAACCATAGCCAATAAGCCAGTTAGAGCCGGTTACGAAAGAGTGCTTGCACGTATCGCAAATTGCGATATTGTTATCGCGGATTGCAATATGAAGCTCGGCGAGAAAATCCGCTATCTCCGTGAAGTCGAAGGCTCCCTCCGCGGTCTGGATCGCGCCATGACCCAGCAGGAGCTGGTGCGCGCCATCCGCCAGGAGATGGAAACCGCGGTCAGCCAGTCCTATCTCTCGCAGATCGAGAGCGGAGCGCGTCCTCATCTGACCAACACCACCCGCCTGCTGCTGGCACGCTTCTTCAAGGTGCATCCCGGCTACCTGGTCGATGACCCGGAGGGCTATCACGCCGAGCTGTTATCCGAAGCCCGCATGCACGTGCGTGCGGACGAAGACAAGCTGGATCTGTGGCTGATCTCCGGCGCCGAGCGCTTCCGCCGCGACCCGGAACTGCGCCGTGCTCTGCTTGCAGCGGCCCAGCATGAAGACACGCGCCGCTCCCTGTTGCTGCTCGCCGCGATCCTCGAGACGCCCTCGCTTGCCGACCGTCTGCTCGAAGTCCTGCGGCCGGAGCTTGCACCGCGACGCAAACAGTCCGCCGCGAAAGATAGTACCGGCCAGCGGAGCCCTTCGCGCAACGGTGCTCGCAATTCGAACAGCCGCGGTACGCGCGAAGGCAGCCGCGATAAGAAAGAGAGGGGATGACCATGCATGCATTCGTGCTCAGTGCGGAGGACTGGTATCTCGTCTGCTTTGGGATCGGGTTGGCTTTCAGTTTGCTCACCTTCTTCGGTGGCTTCGGCCACCTCCATTTCGGACATTTGCACGGTGGCCACCTCCACCTCGGTCATTCCCATGCCGGTCACACGCATGCGCCGCATGCCAGCGGGCGAGACGCCAGCATCTCGCCGCTCAATGGCTTCACTCTCATGGCCTTTCTGTGCTGGTTTGGTGGAACCGGCTATCTGATGAGCCGTTTCACCGGTGTGCTCGGGCTGGGCGTCTTCGCCGTTGCTGTCATCAGCGGTATCGCCGGAGCGGCCATCATCTTCTGGTTCCTCGCGCGCGTCCTGCTGCCCAACGAGCGCGTGCTCACCGCGGAGGATACGGAGATCACAGGCGTGCTCGCGCGCGTCTCGAGCCCCATTCGCGAGGGCGGCACCGGCGAGATTGCCTACTCGCAGGGCGGCGCACGCCGGGCCGCAGCTGCGCGCAGCGATGCCGGCGCACCCATCGCACGTGATGTCGAAGTTGTCGTTCTGCGCTATGAGCGCGGCATCGCTTATGTTCGCCCGTGGTCGGAGCTGGAGGGACCGCCACCGATTTAGAGGAAGAGTTTGTCACCATCCTGGAGTGTCATGATCGGGCCTTCGGTGCCCGGGCGCTCCGCAGCTTCGCCGTCACAGCCAGGGACGGCAGAGGCCGCACGTTGTACGGCTGGCCTCACTCGGTTTGCAGGGTAAGGATCGTTATGCCGAACATTGTCACTATCTTCATCGGATTGGGTGTCGTCGTTCTCCTCATCATCATGACGAGCATCGCCAAGATGTTTCGCAAGGCCGGCCCAAACGAAGCCATCATCGTCTACGGCTTCCGTGGTCCGCGCATCATCAAAGGCTCGGGCGCCGTCATCTTTCCCATGGTTGAGAGCTGCAAGCAGCTTTCGCTCGAGCTGATGTCATTCGACGTCGCGCCGCAGCAGGACCTCTACACCAAGCAGGGAGTCGCGGTCACCGTCGAAGCCGTCGCCCAGATCAAGGTCCGTTCCGATCGTGAATCCATTCTCACCGCGGCAGAGCAGTTCCTCACCAAAGCGCCGCCGCAGCGCGAAGGCCTGATCCGCCTGGTGATGGAGGGCCACCTGCGCGGCATCATCGGTCAGCTCACGGTGGAGCAGATCGTGAAGGAGCCGGAGATGGTGGGCGAGCGCATGCGCGCCACCTGCGCCGAAGACATGAGCAAGATGGGCCTCGAAGTGATCTCGTTTACGATCAAAGAAGTCCGCGACAAGAACGAATACATCACCAACATGGGCCGTCCGGACATCGTGCGCATCAAGCGCGATGCTGATGTAGCCGCCGCCGAAGCCGAACGCGACACCGCAATCCGCCGCGCCATCGCACTGCGCGAAGCCGCCGTTGCCAAAGCTGCCGCAGACCAGGAACGCGTTCTGGCCGAGCTGCAATCGCTCGCCAAGCAGGCCGAAGCGCAGCGCGATCTGGACATCCAGAAGGCCCAATTTACCGAGCAGAGCCGCAAGCAGGAGGCACAGGCAGACAAGGCATACGAGATTCAGACCAACGTGATGCAACAGCAGGTGATCACCGAACAGGTGAAGGTGCAGCAGATCGAGAAGGAGCAGCAGATCAAAGTGCAGGAAGCAGAAATTCTGCGCCACGAGAAGGAGCTGATCGCGACCGTGCTGAAACAGGCGGAGATCGAGCGCCAGCGCATCGAAAATCTGGCCGAAGCGGAAAAGTCGCGCCTGATGATCGAAGCCGAGGGCCGCGCATCGGCGATCCGCGCCCAGGGCGAAGCCGAGGCCGCGGTCATCTTCCAGAAGGGCGAGGCCGAAGCAAAGGCGATGAATGTGAAGGCCGAAGCCTACCAGGAATGGACGCAGGCAGCGGTCGTCGATCGCCTCATCAGCAGCATGCCTGAGGTCGTCCGCGCCATGTCGGAGCCGCTCAGCAAGGTGGACAAGATCACCATTGTCTCCACCGGCGGAGAGGGCCAGGTGGGCGCCAACAAACTGACCGGGGATCTGACGAAGATTGCGGCACAGGTGCCCGCGCTCTTTGAGGCGCTCTCCGGCATGGACATGCATGAGCTGATGTCCAACGTGAAAAGCATGCGCGCGCGCCCCAATGGCGCAAGCAACAGCTAACTCGTGCGGAGCGGCCCGGCTTCGGCCGGGCTACTCCCACAAAAGGCATCGAAGAGCAAAGGAGTCACGTCATGGCACTGCTTGAGAGAGTTGCAACTCTACTTCGCGCCAACCTCAACGATCTGATCGATCGCGCCGAGGACCCACAGAGGATGCTGCGCCAGCTCATCCTCGATATGGAGAACCAGCTTCTGCAGGTAAAGACGCAGGTCGCCATTGCGCTGGCCGATCAGCACCTGCTTGAGAAGAAGCAGGCGGAGCACGAGGAATCCGCCGGTAACTGGCAGCGCAAAGCGGCCATGGCCGTGACGCGTCAGCAGGATGACCTAGCACGCGCCGCGCTGCGCCAGCAGATCAGCCATCAACAGATGGCGGCCAGTTTCGCTCAGCAGCTCACCGACCAACGCACTGAGACCGCCACCCTCCGCACCGCGCTCAGCCGCCTGCAGCAGCGGCTGCAGGAGACGCAGTCACGCTGCGAGCTGCTGGCCGTCGAACACCGCCGCGCCCGCGCCAGCCAGAAGCTTGCAGGGGGCAATGCCAAGGCGTCACCGAACGTCTCGGGCACCATTACGCGGGTGCGTGGACGCATCGATCAGGCGGCCGCCGCCGGGCGCGCACAGCAGACACTGCTCGCCGCCGAGACGGGCACCAACCTGGGCGAGGCTGAACTGGAGGAACGCTTCGCCGCGATGGAGCGCGAGGACCAGATCGAAGATCTGCTGCGCGACCTGAAGGCGCAACAGGAGCAGCAGCACAAGCTGCCGAGCCCGGCGTAAGCGCGGGTGCGAGCCCAGCCTCTATACTCGAATGGTTCGGATCACTCCATCCACTCGGTGGATGGGGACCGATTCGGCATCCTCCCGCATGAGCTCGCCTCCCGCAACGCATTCGTCAGCATCCGGCCGCGTACACACGGAACGCTTTTCTGAAGGAGCTCAGCAAGCGCGGGCGTGGCCGGCATGGCTGGTCCTCGCCCTCATCGTGCTGGTGCGGATTCCCTTCCTATTAGTTCATCCGCTGCAGGAAGACGCCTACATCACATTCCGCGCGGCGCAGCATCTTTCGGAATACGGCGACTTTTCCTTCAATCTCCATCAGCACTTCCCCGGCACCACCAGCCTGCTGTACCCGCTGATCGTCGCTGCCATCGATCTGCTCTCGCGCAGCTACATGGTTCTCGGCGTCCAGCTCTTCGGGACACTCTGCATCGCGGGCGCCTGCTGGTTCATCGCGCGTGCACTCTGCAGCCGCCCCGCCGAGCAGTACGTCGTCTGGCTGCTGACCGCCTGCTGGCCCATCTCGCTCGTGATGAGCTACACCGGCATGGAGACACCGCTTCTCGCTCTCACGCTCGGTGTGTCGATCTTTGCGCTTGCGCGGGAGAGCCATTGGACCCTCTTCGCTGCGAGCGTGCTGGTGCTGCCGCTCGTTCGCCCGGACGCCATTGCCTATGGCCTCATCTTCTGCGCAGCAATGTTCTTCATCTATCGGCGCGCCGCCGTGCTTGGAAGCGCGGCTCTCGCCACGGGTTGCGGCCTCTTCCTGCTGGGCACGCGCATCACCACCGGCCACTTTTTGCCCACCACCGCGCGCGCCAAGGAGATCGCCTACCATCCCGATCACAGCGCAGCCGCCGTCGCCGGCCGCATGCGGGATCTCTTTCTCAGCCATTCCTTCCTGCTGCCAACACCCACCAACTACCTGCTCAAACTCAGCCCACTGGTGCTGATCGTGGTTGCGGGCGCATTCTTGCTCGCCTTTCGCCATGCGCACTCGCGCCGGGAGCACATCGTTCTTGGCACGCTCACCTTCGCCACCATCGCTGTCCCTCTCGCCTACGCCTACGGCGGCGTACTCTTCTCCTGGTATCTCTATCCGGCAAACTGGATCGCCGCAGCGGTGGTCATCGCTGTCCTGGTGCGCATCGCTGCGCGCAGTCGCTTCCCCGCAGCAGGAATGACGCTGCTCGCCGTGGTCTGGATCGGCCTCATCTTCATGCAATGGACGAAGGCGATCGCGGGCTCCACTCAGGACTATCACTATCGCGGCGACATCGGGCGCTATCTTGCCACCATCAGTCACGGTCAGGGAACGTTGTTTCTCGAGCCTGCGGGGCTGATCCCCTACTTCTCCGGCCTGCAAACCGATGACGAGATCGGTCTCGTCTCCGCGCGCGTCACGGACTACATGCAGCGGGACCCGGATGCGTGGTGGTTCGACTATGTGGCTGCCGAGCAACCCGATTACATCGTGGAGCGGCAAAGCTTCGATCACTATCGCACCATCGAAGGCTACACACTCACCCCGGACCAGCAGCGCTGGTTTGCTGCGCACTACCAGCTCCTGCGGCGCGTCCACTATGTGCCGGCGACCTA
>DASZGZ010000110.1:0-4107 GCA_035938355.1 Acidobacteriaceae bacterium | reverse complement strand
GGCTTCCAGCTCTTCCACGGCATGGTCCAGCACATCGTTGACGAGAATATAGCCATATTCGTCGTAGTTCTCAATCTCTACCCGGGCCTTTTTGAGCCGGCGCTGGATCACCTCTTCCGAGATGCTGCCCTCTGCCCGGCTCCGGTTGCGTAGGCGGGTCGCCAGCACCTCCGGCGTGGGTGGCATGACAAAGATGTTGACCGACTCCGGCATCTGCTGCCGCACCTGCTTCGCGCCCTGCACATCGATGTCGAGCAGCAGATCGTTGCCATGCTTTTCAGCGTCGGTAAGCGAGTGGCGCGCCGTGCCGTACAGGTTGCCGAAGACATCGGCCGACTCGAGAAACTCATTCGCCTTCTGCATCCGCTCGAAGCTGGGGCGGTCGATGTAGTGATACTCGCGGCCCTGCTCTTCCGAGCCGCGCGGCTCACGCGTGGTGTAGCTGACAGAGAAATCGAGGCCGCTCACATCCGAGCGCAGTTGATTGACCAGGGTGGATTTTCCTGAACCCGAGGGCGCGGAAATGATAAAGAGAATGCCTGCCAAGCGCGCTCCGGTTACCTCGCCCCTCGGTACGGCGAAGGCGGGGGAAGGATAGCTATGGCGGAATTCGCAACCGCCGGTTGATGGGATGGGGCCATGACCAAGGGATATACCGGCGCGTAGAAAACTGGCGCCGCAGGACGTATGCATTCCCAGACGAGCGCGATCATCCAGCCGACAAAGGTCCAGCCAAAGAATAGATTGACCAGGAAGATCGCTAACAGGTTCGGGTGTCTTCGGGACTTCGCGACGAGTGTAGGCAGAAAAAGCAGAGCGAGGCTGAAGGCAATGCCAGCCAGCGTCCCGAGGGCGACAAATGCGCTTAGCATCTTTGGCTCCTCTCTACACTCATTGACCGAAGGTTCCCTAGATTCTCGCATGAGAGCGGCCCAATACCAACGACGAAGCGGGCGATGTCTACAGCTTTCGTGGGAAGCGGGCCGGCGATCATTCGAGGTTCTGCACCTGCTCGCGCGCCTTTTCGATCTCCGCCTTCAGCCCCAGGCCGATCTCGGTCACCTGCGTGCCCGCACCGGCGATGCCCGCCGTCTTGGAAAGCATGGTGTTGGCTTCGCGGTTCATCTCCTGCAGCAGAAAATCGAGCTTCTTGCCCAGTTCCCCGCCCTCCGCGAGCATCTGGCGAAAATGCTCCACATGCGCCCGCAGCCGCGCCAGCTCTTCACTCACATCGCTTCGGTCTGCCAGCAGTGCGGCCTCCTGCAGCAGCCGTTCGCGGTCCGCTGCGCCGCCCAGCAAAGCAGTGATACGCGCGCTGGTGCGCTCAAAGTGCGCAGTCTGCATGGGGGCATGCAGCACAGTGACGCGATCCACAAATGCCGTGATGCGGTCCGCGATCGCGGCAAGCTCCGCCACCATCGCGGCGCCCTCCTGCGCACGCATCTTCTGCAGAGCGGCGACCGCTTCCGGTAGAGCCTCAAGCACAGAGGCTTCAATCAGCTCCATCTCCGCCGTACGCACATCGGCGCTCCCGTTGCTGTTCCCGCCCTGTGCATTGCTGCGAAAAGCGCCCGGCAGCTGCAGGATGGCCTGCAGGCTTGGCGTCTCGCGCAGGTGATGCTCCGTGGCAGCAGCGCGGAAAGCAGCGATATAACCCGCCACCAGCGCGTGGTCCAGCTCCACCTGGTGCTGCGATGCGCGCTCGATGGTGAACGTGACCTCCAGATGCCCACGCAATATCGCGGACTTCAGCTGGCGGCGCAACTGCATCTCCAGCGCCTCCGACCCAGCCGGCATGCGCATGTGAAGGTCGAGGAAACGATGATTCACCGCCTTCAGCACCAGCGTCCAGCCGAGCGATTCGTTGACCCGACCGCGATGCCGCGCAAAGCCCGTCATCGAATACACTGGCGGCCGCTGCGCTGTCTGCGAATTGCTCTGCCTGCTCAAGCCTTGGCTCCCGCCGCCATAACCGGCTCAATGCTTCCGTCCGTGTCGTCGGCAAACTGCAATTGATACAGTCGTTGATACATGGGTGATGTGTGCAGCAGCTCATCATGTGAGGCCACGGCGGTGATCTGTCCCGCTTCCACCACCGCGATGCGGGTAGCCCGCCGCACGGTGGAGAGGCGGTGGGCGATGACGAAGACGGTGCGGCCAGCCATCAGGTTCGAAAGTGCGGCCTGCACCAGCGATTCGCTCTCGGTATCGAGCGACGACGTCGCCTCGTCGAGGATGAGAATAGGCGCATTCTTGAGCAGCGCCCGCGCAATCGCGAGACGCTGACGTTCGCCCCCGGAGAGACGAAACCCCTTCTCCCCGATCACCGTGTCGTATCCCTCCGGCATGGCGCTGATGAAGTCATGCGCCAGCGCCACGCGCGCCGCCTCCTTCACTTTGTCGAGCGGCACGTCGGGCTGCCCATAGGCGATATTGTTGCGGACGGTGTCGTTGAACAAGATGGTCTCCTGCGTGACGTTGCCGATCAGCCGGCGCAGCGAGTCGATCTTCAGATCCCGCACATCCTGGCCGTCCATCAGCAGTTGGCCGCCGGTCACATCGAAGAAGCGCGGGATGAGGTTGACCAGCGTCGTCTTGCCGGCGCCGCTGGGGCCGACGAAGGCGACCACCTCGCCGCTCGGCACAGTGAGATTGATGCCGGAGAGAACTTCCTTCTCCCCCTCGTCCGATGTGTAGGAAAAGCGCACGTTGTCGAAGCGGATTTCGTTGCGGAAGCCCTTCACCGACTTCGCGTGCTGCCGGTCCCTCACCGTGTCCTGCTCATCCATGAAATCGAATATGTTGCCGGAGGCGCCGAGAGCCTGCTGGAAGTTGTTGTAGAAGAGCGCGAACTTGCGCACCGGATCGTAGAGCTTGAAGACCGCCACGATAAAGGCAAAGAAGGTGCCTACGTTCAGCGCCCCTTTGTTGATCTGCTCGCGACCCAGCAGGAGCAGCATGGCGATGGCGATGGCGCCAATGATGTCCATTAACGGAGAGCTGATCGCCTGCGCCCGCACGGAATTCAGATTCGCCCGGAAGAGCCGCCGCGCCGCCTCCTTGAAGCGCGTCATCTCCCAGCGCTCCATGGTGAAGGCCTTCACGATGCGATTCCCTGTGATGGTTTCGTGCAGGATGTTCTGGATCTCCGCCAACTTGTCCTGCCCATGTCGGGTAGTGTGCCGAACACTTCGTCCCACCCGCCGCGCTGAACTGACGACCACAGGCACAAACAGGAGCAGGACCCATGCCAGCTTTCCGCCAAGGATCACCGCGAACCATGCGGTGACGATGAGGGTGAAAATTTGCTGCAGAAACTCTGAAAGCACCGAGGACATCGCGTACTGCACGCGTTCGATGTCATTGATGATGGTGGAGAGGATAGTGCCGGTGGCGTGCCTCTGGAAGAACTGTACGGAACGGCGCAGGATCGCCTGATAGAGGTCGTCCCGCATGTCCGTGATCATGCCGAAGCCCGCGTAATTCACAAGATAGGTGCCGGCGTAGTCGCAGATGCCCTTGAGCACGGTGGAAGCAATCAGCGCGAAGGCTACGATGCTCCAGGGATTGTGGAAGTGAGATGGAACAAGCTGCTGCAGGCTGAAATGAAAGCGGCCCCCGAAAAGGTTCAGATCGCGCTCCGGCGACTTGGGGTTGAGAACGGTGTTGAAGATCGGGCCGATCAGCACCACGCGGAAGGCGTCCAGCAGTCCTACCGCCGCCAGTAGCACCACCGATGCGATTGCCTGCACCGCATAGCGCCGCACATAAAACAGCAGCCGCCCGATCCGCCTGATTCCGCTCACCGCCGCATCTCCGAAGCCCGGCCCATCCCCGGAGAGTGAATCTCCGGAATCGCAAGCCGTTGACTCCCCGTCTCTTGAAGCGGATACATGGGGTTATTGTAGCGATACAGAGCGGCCGCCGCTTTCTTCAGCGGGGCATGTCCCGGTGGGCGCTTTTCACCCGGTAGCCGGCCCTGGTAAGGCGTTTGCGGATCTCCTCCGCGATCATGACGGAGCGATGCTGTCCCCCTGTACACCCGAAGCCCACCGTGAGGTAGCTCTTCCCTTCCTGTATGTAATGGGGCAGCAGGAAGAGAAGCAG
>DASZGZ010000109.1:0-4572 GCA_035938355.1 Acidobacteriaceae bacterium | reverse complement strand
ATCAATCGCCCCGATCCCGTGCACCCGTCGGAGCAGCATCCGGTTCTTCGCCCAGAACCCGCAGAAGATGCCCACAAACCGCGCAAGCTGCGCATCGCCAGGCGGCAGCATCATCGCCTCGCGCATCCGTTCCATTCCGCTTTCGAGCGCGATCAGATCGAAGACCGCCTCCAGCACTCCTGTCTTCGTTCCGAAGAGGTTGTGGATCGTCTGCCGCGTCACTCCACTCTCTTCGGCCAGCGAGGCCATCGTCAGCCGCCGATAGCCCTCTCCGGCCAGTTGAGTCTGCGCTGCACGTAAAATCGCGGCCCGGCTCTCGCTCATCTGCTCCAGCCGCTTGCCCAGGTCGTAAGGCCTTTTCTCCGGCGCTGCGCGTCGCTTTGTCACAAATGCATCCTAGCGGCTGATGATTTCATTTGACAATATGTAAATTGAAATTTAAGAATAAGACCGTCGAGATGAGGAGCGCCATATGAGCGGCAATCAGATCAGCCATCAGCTCAAACCGGCCGGGGCGGGGATCACCATCAGATTTCCCCTGGGATTGAAGATCGGCTTCTGGTTTTCGATTGCGATCGCCCTCGCCATCGTCATCCGCCGCGTCGTCGCTCTCTCCACACCGCCCAGCCCCAACGCCCCGCCGCAACTAGCATCGCTCGACACCTACTTCGTCTCGCACGCCACCCTCACCTACGTCCACATCTTCTGCGCCCTCGTCTTCGTCCTGTTCCTGCCGCTCCTCTTCTGGCGCCGCACACGCAACTCCGTCCTGCTGGAGCAGGTTATCTTTCCGCTCGGTGCCGTCGTCGGCATCACCGCCTACGCCATGAGCACGCATGCCATCGGCGGGTGGCTGGAGCGCGCCGCCGTCCTCTTCTTCAACACGCTCTTCCTCTATGCGCTCTGCCGCGCTTTCCTCTATGCGCGCAGCAGCGACCGCTCCGAACAGCAGCGCTGGATGCTTCGCGCCATCGCCATCCTGCTCGGCATCGCCACCACGCGCCCGGTCATGGGCGTCTTCTTTGCCACCTCACGCCTCACTCATCTCACGCCCGCGCAGTTCTTCGGCATCGCCTTCTGGATCGGCTTCTCGCTCAACACTCTCGTCATGGAGCTCTGGCTCCGCGCGAAAGGAAAGACCGCATTCGCCTGATCACCGCAGCCGAAAGGAGAAATCATGAGCACGCAAATCAAATCCGCCACGCCCGCAGCCGTCCATAAGGGACCGCATCCTGGCATGCTCGCTATCCTCTATATGGTGCTCTTCTGCGCCGGCCTCTACCCCGTCACCAATCTCTATAAGGAGCCCTACTGGCCCGGTCCATGGGAGTCGGCATCCACCATCGTCCCGTACTTCCAGACCCAGGGTGCTCGCGTCCTCGTGTGTATGTTTCTGCAACTCGGCGCCATGATCTGCCTTGGCCTCTTCACCGCCACCGTCGTCAGCCGTCTGCACTTCCTCGGCGCGCGTGCGGCCGGAGTCTACATCGCGCTCTTCGGCGGCTTCTTCGTCGTCTTCGACGCCATGGCCGGCACCATGGCCACGTGGGCCATGATCCATCCCTCTGTCGCTCCGCATGCCGATGTTGTGATCGCGCTCTACTATCTCGGCTACGGGCTCGGCGGTCCCGGCTTCTCCATCCCTATGGGATTGCTGATGGCCGGTGTCTCCGTCACCGCTGCCTTCATGAAGCTGCTGCCAAAGTGGCTCATTGTCCTCGGCCTCATCCTCGCCGCGGCAGGCGAACTGAGCTGGTTCCACCTGATTTTTTACCCCAAGCTGCTCTTCCTCATTCCGCTCACGCGCTTCCCCGGCTTCATCTGGATCATCGCCGTCGGCTTCCTGTTGCCGAAGTCACGTTCCCGGGTATCTGAGCTGCCGGCATAATCCGCTCAGCTATACTGGCCGCCCATGAAAGCATTGCGCACCTTCTCTCTTTGCGCTGTCACGCTGCTGGGCGCTTCCGGGCTCGTCTATGAAACCTGGGCGGCCACGCCTTCCTCCTCCACGCCCGCCGCAACCGAGCAAACCGTTCTGCCCAGTCACGGCAGCAATCTCCTGGGCATCTTCTATCTCGCCGCCGGCGCCGGACCGCACCCCACCGCCATCATCTTTCACGGCTTTCCCGGCTTTGAGCAGAACCTCGACATCGCCCAAACGCTCCGCGCCCATGGCTGGAACGTCCTCGCCATGCACTACCGCGGCTCGTGGGGCGTCAAAGGCAACTTCTCCTTCACGCACGCCGCCGAGGATGCCGACACCGAAGTGCAGTTCCTGCTCGACCCCGCCAACGATCAGAAGTACCGCATCGATTCGCACCGCATCGTCGTCATCGGCCACAGTATGGGCGGATACATGGCCGCATCGGCCATCGCGCACAACCCGAAGGTCGCTGGTGCCGTTCTCATCTCCGCCTGGAACATCGGCGCCGATTACGAAAGCCGCCGCCATCTCGGCACCGCCGCGCCCACCGTCGCAAACGAAGGAAAGACGCTCGCTGAAAACAACAACCTCGCCCCGCTCGCCGGCACCAGCGGCCTCGCGCTCGCCCGCGAGATCCGCGACCACCAGCAGGAGCTCAACTTCCTTAACCTCGCACCCGCCATCGCGCCGCGCCCCGTCTTCGTCATCACCGCCAGCGAGGGCCTGGCCCCCTCTGACCACGCGTTGGTCGAAGCCCTCACCAAGGCGGGCGACACCCACGTCACCGAACGCCATTGGGACACTGACCACAGCTACTCCGGCCAGCGCTCTGAACTGGCGGACGCCATCCTCCACTGGACTGTGAACCTGCCGCACTGATCGAAGAGAGAAATATGTCTGTCATCCTGGGCGCAGCTCAGGACCTGCAGTTGGTTCCGGAAGGATATTTATTTCGCCTGAGGTTGGGCAGTCTTCTTTGTCGGCATAGGTGCATCTGGAAACCGCTTGGAAAGCTCTTCCGGATCGGGCAAAGGATCATTCACCAGCAGCGGCTTAACCCAATCGGGAACGACGTAGTCTCTGCGGTCAAGCGCCCAATGGGCTATCTGTTTTCCAGTGTCTATATCAAAACGGATACAGGCGTAGTTGAAATCTTGCCCGCGCGGCGGAGCAATGTGAAATGCCGCTTCCTTGCTGCCGTTCAGAAATATCCAGTCCCAAATGACGAGGGCGGGCGCAGGGAATCTCCGAATGACGCGACCATCGCGCCAGATAGCTAGTTCCTGAGCGACCGGATAAGAATCGTTTGAGTTTGCCTGGAGGGGGTCGAGCATTTGGTCGGCAAGCCAGCCGACGGTTCTTCGGCCCGGTGCAATCTTTATTGCTTCAAAGCCGCCGCCTGCTTGCCATGGCTTAGGTCGGATCGTGTAATTGCGACCATCTGCGGTAATGATGTGCAGCGATCCTTTGTTATCCGCATAAGCTTTTGTTACGGCAGGAGAGGTTTGAGCAAAGGTCGGAATACAAGCTGAAGCAAGGCACAAGAGAGCGAACAACTTTCGCATGGAAAGATGATACTGTGGGGCCCCGCACAAAGCCCGGCGCGGGCTTCCGTCAGCCCCGCTTCCACATTTCCCAAATTTATGTGTTAACTCATGGCCCTCTTTTTGCGTTGTATGGATGAACGCGGGAACTCCGCGGAGAGGGTACAGAAATGGAAGGTCCGCTGTTTGTCTGTTTGTTGATAGGCTTCATCGCCTGGCTTATCTTTACTTCCATCCGGCGCGTTGTCTTGGCACGGCTTCAGGCCACCCTCCAGGCCAAGCTCCTCGAACGGATCAACTCACCGGAAACGCTGCTCACCTACGTCTCCACCGACGCAGGCCGCCAGTTCGTCGAAGCGCTGCGTCTTGAGCGCGAGAGGGAACCGCGCACCGCGCCCTTCCGTAGCATCCTCATAGGAGTGCAGTTATCGATCGTGCTGATCGTCTTCGGCGGCGCGCTACTGCTGCTGCATGCAAATCACACCCTTCCCGACGACGTAGCCGTCGTGATGGGCACACTTGCGATTGCGTTGGGCATTGGTCTCGGCATTGCCGCCGCAGCAACCTATGCTCTCTCGCGGAATTTCGGTCTAGTGCAAGATAGCCGTCGCTCGTAAAGAGACATGGAAGCCGTACTTTTCTTCGCAAATTCGAGCGGTCCGAACATAACGGCAGCCGCCATTGCGGCGAGTGCTGCCGCCGATGCAAAGGCCCCGGACAGCACCACAATGGACGAGCAGCAATTCCAGTTGCTTTACGATGCCACCGCGCGTCCCATCCATGCCTATCTCATCGGCGTCACCGGCCAACGGGACATTGCCGACGATGTGCTGCAGGAAACCTACTTTCGCTACTTCCAGCGTCATCCTACAGGCCTGCCGGCCGCGGAAACGCGCCCCTATCTCTTCCGCATCGCCACCAACCTGCTTCGCGATCGGTGGCGCCGCAGGCAGGAATCTCAATGGCCGGAGAACTTTGATCAGTCCCACGCCTGCGATGTCGACACGCAGCTGGACGTTCGCCACGTCTTGCAAGCCCTGAAGCCGAAAGAGCGCGAGCTGTTATGGCTCGCCTACGTGGAAGGCATGAGCCACCGGGAGATCG
>DASZGZ010000108.1:0-1710 GCA_035938355.1 Acidobacteriaceae bacterium | reverse complement strand
TGAGCCATATCGCCCCTTTGCGTCGGCATCATGTGCTCACACAGAGCCGACCAGACAACGTTCCACGTTCCGCGTAAACCGGCGCGCTCCGTTTCGAGAAAGGCCTGGAACTCTTTGCCGTAGCGCTGCCGCCACGCGCGTGGATAGAGCCGCGTCAGCAGGGGCGCCAGCCGGACGTTCACAACGCCTCCAACCGGCGGAGTCCGGCCCTGCTGAATTTTTGCAGGGTAGTCAGCCTCGCGCGCAGGACACGCGCGCCTTCGGCCGTGATGCGGTAGGGCTGGCGGCGTTCCTCCGGCGTTAGCGGCGCAATCCAGCCCTGCTGCTCCAGCCGCGCGATCGCACCATAGAGCGTTCCCGGTCCCAGACGCGTTCCGCATAGCCGGAAGATGTCGTCAGCCATAGCGTGGCCATGCTTCGGTCCGCTGGCCAGGCTGGCAAGCACCAGCATCGGCGGGTCCGAGTATTGGTCTTGATCTGAAATTTCGTCTTTTACTACGTGGCGCGTACTACGCATGGCGTAGTTATCGCACAACGTCATCTACGGTGACAACAGAAAAATGCCGAGGACGGGTGCAAGAGAGGAGATTCCGTGCGGTTCCGCTTCGCCGCACCTCTATCCAGGCTGCTCTCAGTGAGCGAAGTAGAGTGGCTCGGTGTAATTGTGGATTACGGTCTGAAAGCCCAGTCCGACGCTCACCATGTTCGCCGCGCGCGCGATGCGACGATGGCCATGGTGGATGAGCCATACGGAGCTACCGACTTCCGTCGCAGTGGCGAGTCCTTCGAATGCGATGAAGGTGCCGCGATTGTTCACGACCCACTGCGGCAACTCGACCTCGCGTGCACCACCCGCGAGAGCGCGGCGCGTGCTCAGGTAGTCGAGCGTGCGGTACCCCGCGATGGACGAATAGAGACCGAGGTCAAACAGGTGCGGTCTTCCCTGCTCCGGCAGCGAAACCCGCATCGGGGCTGCGGCGATCACCGGCCGCAGGGATGATGAGTAGCTTGGGACGGGCGCCGACGGTACCGCTTCTGCGGACGCCGATGAGCACGCCAGTAAGAAACACAAGACAAGAAGGCCAACCACTACGAATGTCCACCGTCCCCAGTTCATTTGGTCCCCTGACGTCAGGCGATAGGTGCCTGCACAGGAGCCTTATCGGCGGTGGGGGCCGGGGCAAAGACGGAGCGCACAAATAATTGCCTACACTGGCTTCCCATAGCGGGATGAGAATTGTCTAAGTTGCAATTCGGGAGCAGCGCAGATCGCGGTACGGCAGATCTCTCCACTTCGCCGTCACGCTTTCGCGTGACGGCTCCGGTCGAGAGGACACGGTGTGATTTGGGTTCGCTCGCGTCGAGATGAAACAGATGCTGCGTGTTTCTCCAGATGGAACTAGAAATTCCAGATGCCGAACGAACGATGCCTGACTAAGAAGACGATGCGACTTCGGCAGCGATGCGCTTCAGATCCGGCAAGATGGATCCTAGCGCGGCGGGCGCCGCATCCGGAGTGCCGAGCGCAAAGTACACGCTGCGATAGAGCGCATAGAGGCGCTCATAGATGGCGGCCGATTCTGGTTGCGGCAGAAATGTTCGATGCGGCAGGCAGAGCAGGGACTGGCCCTCTTCGACAGAGCCGATCGCTCCGGCGGCAAGCAGCGCGAAGATGCAGGAGCCGAGGCTGGTGGGTGTGCCGTCCGGCAC
>DASZGZ010000107.1:0-4331 GCA_035938355.1 Acidobacteriaceae bacterium | reverse complement strand
GTTGAGGCACTGGGTGTAGGCGGCGGCGTCTTCCCATGGCGGGTCGAGATAGACGAGGGTAAAGAGTGAATCGCGGCCATCCTCGGCCACGGCAGCGTTGCGCGCGGCGAGGTTGCGGAGCGCCGCAGGGACGCTGCGCTGCTCGAGGTGGAATGCGCTGTGGATCTTGAGCGCCGTGAGGTTGGCGCGGAGAGCGGCGATGGCAGCTGCGGAGTCTTCGACGAAGGTGACGTGCGCGGCGCCGCGGCTGAGGGCCTCAATGCCGACGGCGCCGGTGCCGGCGTAGAGGTCGGCAAAGCGGGCTCCTTCGATGCGCGGCGCGAGGACGTTGAAGAGCGTCTCACGCAGGCGGTCGCTGGTGGGACGCGTGGCCATGCCGGGGGGCGCGGTGAGGGGGCGGCTGCGATAGGTGCCGGCGATGACACGCATGGAGACAGAAGAACACGGACTGGCTGTTCGGGGCGATTGCACTTCGGCGCCCTTATTGGGTTCGCTGCCTCTGGACGCTCACGTTTGAAGCACTTCTTGCTGATAGGTGAGGAGCGACCTACGGATATGCAATAAGGGGCGCTGACGCAGCGGGAGACCGCGCGCGAAGTAGCCTTCACGAAGGGTGCAAGGCCGCTCGAATACAATTGAGCGATGGCAGCGTGAACCGCGAACTGCCGCCAGCGTTATGCGATGCACCTGTTTGTGTGCGGAACCGCAAGGCCCGGAAACGGCGCGGCAATTCATTCGAGACGAAGCGAGCAAAAGACGACGATGCGTGGCTGGTCATTTCCGCTGGGGCGCTGGTGGGGGATGGATATCCGTATCCACACCTTCTTCCTGCTGCTGCTTGGTGTGTGCATGGGCTATGCCAGCATGCTTGGGATGCCGCAGTGGCACGGCTTCATGCTTTGGACGCTGCTGTTCTTCGCGGTGGCGGCGAGGGAGGCCGGACGGGCGATTGCGGCGGCGTACAACGGGCTGCAGATTCGCAGCGTTCTGCTGCTGCCGATCGGCGGGCTGATGTCGTTTGCGAATGCCGACAGCGTCGAGCGGTCGAACGAGCTCTCGATGCAGATCAAGATGGCGGCGGTGGGGCCGCTGGTGAGCCTGTCGATGGCGGTGCTGTGTGTGCTGACGATTCTTGGCGCGGCGCCGGAGTTCAGCCTGCTGGCCCGCCCGCTGATCACTCCGGCGCACATGATCCGTTCGTTCGTGTGGCTGAATGCGTTTCTGGGTGTGCTGCATCTGCTTCCGGCGTATCCGCTGGATGCGGGGCGGGTGCTGCGCAGCCAGTTCTCACGCGTACAGGGACGGGTGCAGGCGGCACGGGCCGCGGCCGGCCTGGGGCTGATGATCGGCGTGATCGCGATCCTGCTGGGGATCCTGTTGCCGAACCTATGGCTGGCGACGGCGGGATTTTTCATCTTCATCGGAGCGCAGCTTGAGGACCAGGGCGCGGTGTTTCAGAGCGTGGTCGACACCGTGCACATGCGGGACATCATGCTGACGGATTTCTCGCTGCTGTCGCCTTCGGACACGCTCGAGGATGCGCTGGCGAAGGCGATCCACTCGCTGCAGGATGACTTCCCGGTGGTGCGTGGCCGCAACGTGGTGGGAGTGGTAAGCCGGCAGGTGATTGCGGATGCGTTGCGCGCCGAGGGCAACGGCTACGTGCAGGGCATTATGCAGCGGAGCTTCCACGTGGCCAAACCGGAGGATTCCCTGGGGACGACGATCAGCCGCTTCAGCGGGCGGGGGATGTCGCTGGTGCCGGTGACGGATGGCGACCGCGTGGTGGGCATCGTGACCTTGCAGAACCTGATGCATTCGATGACGCAGTTCGCGGAGAAGCGCAAGCGGCACGCGCAGGCGGAGTAGCGGTGTCAGAACAACGACTGACGCCGGGGCTGTACCTGGTCGGAACACCCATCGGAAATCTTGAGGACATCACGCTGCGCGCGCTGCGGGTGCTGCGCGGTGTGGACCGCGTGCTGTGCGAGGACACGCGCGAGACGGCGCACCTGCTGGCGCACTACGAGATCCACGCGCCGATGCAGAGCTGCGATGAGCACAAGGAGCATGCGTGCGCGGAGGATGCGGTGGCGCGCATCCGAGCGGGCGAGCGGCTGGCGCTGGTGACGGATGCGGGGCTGCCAGGAATCTCTGATCCGGGAGCGCGGGTGGCGGCTGCGGTGGCGGCTGCGGGCCTGCTGGTGGTGCCGGTGCCGGGAGCGAACGCGGCGCTGACGGCCCTGGTGGGCTCAGGGTTGATGGCGGAGCGGTTCCTGTTCTGCGGATTTCTGCCGTCGAAGGCCGGCGCGCGGCGGACGGAATTAGAGCGGCTGCAGGCGATGGTGGTGGCAGGCGGGGAGCCGCTGGTGCTGGTGTTCTACGAGGCGCCGCACCGCATTCTGGAGATGCTGGAGGATGTGGCTGGTGTGTGGGGTGCGGAGTGCCGGGTGGTGCTGGCGCGCGAGCTGACCAAGCTGCATGAGGAGTTTCTGCGCGGCGATGTGGCGGAGGTGCGGGCACAACTGGCGGAGCGGGAGCGGGTGCGGGGAGAGATGGTGGTGCTAGTGGAGGCTCGCGCATCAGTTGCCGCGAAGGAGGCTGAGGAATCGATCGCAGCGCTGGTCACACGGCTGATGAAAGATGAGGGGCTGAGCGAGAAGGATGCGTTGAAGCGCGCAGCGCGGGAGCGCGGGATGGGGAAGAGCGAAGTCTACCGTGAGTGGACTCGCCGTCCAGGTAAACGCGCCGGCGGCGCGTGATGTGGGGTTCGCTTCCTTTGGCCGCTCATGTCGAGTTTTGTGGTGACTTGGGCCCATTTGGGGCAGCCGATGGAAGGAAGTTCTGGTCCGATCCTCACTGGCAATGTGTCGCCGACAATGTGTCGCCGGCTATGTATGGCCGGCTATGTATGGCGAGTATCGATCTGCATTTTCGTTGACACTCATGAGTGACGTCTATAGTCTTGCGGCACCTTAGCGGGCCCCCAATCCTGGGACGTTTCACGTCCGATGCGGCCGGCCCCCACTCCCAATTCAGACTTCTTCCGGGGTCAACCTTCGTGCTGATGACGACATTCGTAACGGGTGTCGGCACATAAGTCTTCTTCTTCTCCCGTTCAGCTCCGATAGAAAATCGAAAACCACAGCGAGGGCCATCGAGCCAAACGCGTGGGAACTATTTCACTTATCCGAGTCACTTACCCGAGGAAAGGTTCCAATCAATGCAAAGGAAATGTGTTTTGAAAACCACGAAGATGGCGATGCTCGTCCTGATCGCCTGCGCTTTCACCGCCATGAGCACATCTGTGTGGGCTGCCAACGACAACAGAGGAGACAGGGACCGGGACAAACATTGCTCAAATCGTACCCTTCACGGCAATTACGGCCTCACGATTGAAGGCCTTCTTGCTATTCCTGGTCCGGGTATCCAGGTCCGCGGTGTAGTCCTGCAAGGCTACGATGGGGATGGTCATATAACTCAGGTCGATCATGTCGTGATTGACGGGGCTCCACCATCCGAGGCATGGAGACCCGGCACCGGCACTTACAGTGTCAACGCCGATTGCACGGGAACAGCGACGATCACCATCGCTTCAAGCCCGGCTCCTCCTTTGGTGGTGTATTTCGTGGTGACCAAGGAGGGCAGGGAGATCCGCCAGGTCGTCGAGGGGAATGCAATCGTCGCTACAGGCGAAAAGGTCGAGTAGGACCTGCCATCCAGGCAAACGCGCCGGTGGCGCATGAGGTGGGGTTCGCTCCCTTTGGGGTCGCTCGCGTGTGGTCTAGTGGGCGATCTCTCCTATCCTGCATATCCTGAAGTACCGATAGGCCCACGGACCGGTTCTGAGCCAGCATTTTGGGCTGATTAGTGGTCGTTGGCGGCGGGAGGTTCGGGCTCGCGGCCTTTGAGGCGGTCGTACAGGTAGCTGTTGCTGATGGTGCCGAGGGATTCGTTGTAGAGGCTGGGCTCGCCGATGGCTTCGCGGAGCTCTTCGCTGAAGCGGTGGATGGACTTGAGGGCGTCGGCCGTGGCAGCGACGCGGGCCGTGGTGGTCTCAAAGAGCTTCTGATTGCCGTGGTCGACGAGGCGGGAGATTTTGCCACGCAGGACCCAGCCGGGCGGCGTGATCCAGACGACGGGGTGCTGCTCGCCGTCGGCAGCGGTCTTGGGCGTGTATTTCAGATTCGGGGCGAGGATGGCGGCGGCGCCGTATTTGCCCACGGCCATCTCGTGTGCGACTCCGGGGCGCTCGCGGACATCGAACTGTTGGTCGCGAAGGATCTGGAGCACTTGCTCGAAGCTGCGGACGACGATTTTGGTGCGCATGG
>DASZGZ010000106.1:0-27078 GCA_035938355.1 Acidobacteriaceae bacterium | reverse complement strand
GAAGTCCTTGCCACCGCCGATGAGCGCAACAATCTGACGCTTGTTGCGATAGGGCTCACCATGGATTTCAAGCAGCCGATCGCCTGGCTTGAAACCGGCCGCGAGGGCCTCATGCTCCAAGTTGCTGATGGTGAACAGGTCATCGTCCACCTGGAAGGGCATGCGGGCGTGTTCGCCGCGGTGCCTCAGCTCCTGGAAGGCAGACGTCGTTTGCATGACGAAAAAGGTCATGCTCGCGACGATGAAGAGGCCGAAGACGAGATAAAGGAGCCGAGTTGCAGTCTTGCTGGTCATCTGCTGAGCTGGGGCCGGCGCATGGGGATCCGAAGCGTCTTCATCATAGCCCGACAGATCAATCAGAATGGCGGGCATGGAAGGTGGTACGCGTGTCCATGCGGGCCGGTTCCGCGAGAGAACGTTCGCTGGCAATTACTTTTGCGCGTGCGTCTTACGAGCCGCCATGCGCGGTGAGCTTTACCAAGATATTGCCGCGGGTGGCGTTGGAGTACGGGCAGGTGCGGTGGGCGTCGGCAACCAGCCTTTCGGCCGCGGCCTGATCGAGGGCGGCGACGTGGACATCCAGGGAGACGGCGAGGGTGAAGCCGTTGTCGCCTTCGGCTGGGCCGATGGAGACCTTGGCGTCGATGGTGATGTCGCCGGGCCTGAGCTTCTGCTGCATGGCCTGGTACTGCATGGCGCCGATGAAGCAGGCAGAGTAGCCCGCGGCGAAGAGCTGCTCGGGATTGGCGCCGGGTTTGCCGGTGCCGCCGAGCGCGGGCGGCGCGGAGAGATCGAGGTCGACGCTGCCGTCGGAGCTACGGACGTGGCCGTTGCGGCCGTTCGTGGCGGTCACTTCTGCGGTGTAAAGGGTCTGGACGAGAGCGAGCATGGTGCGGAGACCTCCTGGATCTGGTGACGTGTTTAGATTCGCATAGGCGGCTGGAGGATGACGGGAATGGCAGTAACGATCGACCAGAGCTTTGGGGCGGCCTGGAGAGCGGAAGTGCTCCACGGGAGGCCATTGATCCTGCCGCGGCGGCATTTTGTGTATCCGGCGGAGGTGGAAGAGGTAGAGCGCGGTGCGCTGGAGCTGATGGTGCGGCCCGCGGCGGGCGACGCATTTCTGGCGACGTGCGCCTTGGGCTTTGCCAGCCCGGCGGTGCCGACAGGGGTGTGGAGCTGTCCTGATCCGGCGATGATGTGCGCGGTAGCGGGCGGCTATGCGTACATCATCGACAGCAGCGCGCCGGAGCTTTGGCAGCAGGTGGGCTATCGGCCGGTGACGGAGGTGCGGCCGATTCCTGAGGCGGAGCTGTTGGTCTTCGCGAGCTTTCACTCGATCGAAGCGTGGGGGCCTTCGGGCCGGTTGTGGCAGACGGCGCGGCTTTCCTGGGAGGGCGTCCGGCTGGGCGAGGCCTCAGCAGAGGAGTTGCGCGGCTGGGGATGGGATATGCGAACGGATACGGAGATGGAGTTCGCGGTTGCCCTGGCAACAGGTAAGCACGCGGGCGGCCCGAAATTTTAGGATCTGCCATCCGGGCGGCGGCGCCTTCGGCGCGAGTGCTTGGGTTCGCTTCCTTTGGTCGCTCACATTAGGGGTTGTGGGCGAGCTGGCTCTTCCATGGGCTGACACAGGACCTGGCGGGACTTATTCGTCGTATGGCAACTCGTCCGGGTGGACTCCGATGTAGTCAGGTTCGGGATCCTGGATGAAACGAACTGCTTCGATCTCGCTGTGATGCTGGAGGAGAGCCTTGCATACGCGATGCATTCCGTCCATGACGCGGCCATCGCTTGAAAGAATGATAGGGAAGGCAAGATCGCAGTCCAGCATCAACCGCGCATGGTCGACAATTTCGCGGCATGTCAGTGGTCGAGTGCGCTCACTGGTCCAGTAGGACTCGTCCAGCTCACGAATCGCGGACAGCGGGACTCGCTCACGAACCAGAAGACGTGATTGCTCGACGAGACGGTGGACATTCCATGCGCAAAGACCCTGTGGAGACCTTCGAAAGTGATATTGGGTTCGCATGGAGCATCCGTGACGTCAGGTTGATTCGGCCATCGCTTAGCTGAATTGCTTCATATCGATGCCCAGTTCCCAGGACTCGTGGTCCTTCTCGAGCTCATCCCAGGTGGTTTCGCGGCCGGTGTAGCCGGCCTTGCGGCCGAGCATGCAGGCGCGTGCGCTTTCGACGCCAGCAGCGATCTGGTTGTGGAACTGGCCGCTGGTGATGCTCTCGATGAAGCCGCGGTCCTTGTCGCGGTCGGCGTGGATAAGGTTGTCGGTGAAGGCGCCGTTGGCGGCGAAGCGCGCGGGCTCGGTGGATTGCGGCGTGCCTTCGGGGTCGACCCAGGTCCATGCGTTTTTGCCAAGGATGCGGAGGGGGCCGGAGTAGGGCATCTCGGCGAGGCCGTCGGCGCCGTAGACGCGCTCGGAGACGTCAAAGCCGAAGTCGCCGAATTGCGTGGAGGAGAAGCTGACGTGCACGTTGTCGGGATAGGTGAGGTCGACCTGGTAGTTGTCCCAGATGTTGCCGGCGTGGGTGAGGACGTTGCGACCGCCGGTGGCGAAGGCCTTGACGGGATGCGTGCCGATCACCCAGTTGCAGATGTCGATGACGTGGATGTTCTGTTCGAGCAGGATGTCGCCGGAGAGAGTGCGGTCCCAGAGCCAATTGCGCAGGCGCGTCTCGTCGGGGGACATGCCCGGCTTGGCGTGGTCCACGGATGCAGGCGCGTTGTAGTAAGCGGCGATGCTGGCGAGCTTGCCGAGGGCGCCGGAGTGGATGCGGTTGACGATCTCAACGAAGGGCGGCGCGCTGCGGATCTGAAACCCGACGTCGACGCTGACCTTTCCCTGAGCGCGTTTGGCGATCTCGAGAGCTTTGCTGGTCTGCGGGACATCGACACCGACGGGCTTCTCGCAATAGGCATGCTTGCCGCCGGCAACGACGGCTTCGAGATGCTGAACGTGGAAGAAAGGCGGCGTGGAGATCTGGATAGCGTCGACGTCTTTGGAGGCGGCGAGCTCTTCGAAGGCGCGGTAACCGTGGAAGGTGAGGCGGGGGTCGATGGCGGGCACATTCAACGAGGCGTTGAGCTCGTCGAAGTGTTGTTTGCCGAGGGCGAGCTTATCGGGGAAGATGTCCGCGAGTGCGACCAGGCGCGCCGTGGTGTTCTTCGCGAAGGATGTAGCGACGGCGGTGCCGCGGTTGCCGCAGCCGAGCAGCCCGAGGCGCACGGCGGAGTTGGCCTGGTAGCCGAAGGCAGTCGAGGGCTTGACGAAGAGGAGGCCGGAGGCTGCGGCGGTGGTCTTGATGAAGTCGCGTCTATCCATGATGAATGTTTCCTTCGATTTGTGGGGCCTGGTCAATCGTGAAAACAGATCCCTCTACTCCGCTTCGATCGGGATGCCTACGAGAAGAAGTGTGAGCCCTATGTAACTTTGGCAAGCACTTTATCGAGATACAGCTTTTCCTGACGGACATCTTCGATCTGCTTGGGTCCGTGCGTCTCGCGCTCGATGGTGATGGCGCCCGTGTAGCCCGCTTTGTGCAATCCCTCGAACACTTTGTGGAAGTCGACGAGGCCGGTGCCGATGAGGACCTCTTCGCCGAGCTTATCGGGATTGGTGGGCCAGCGGCCGTCCTTGGCGTGGACGGCGTGGACGTGCGGACCGAGGATAGCGACGGCGTCGACGGGATTGGCCTTGCCGTAGAGGATGAGGTTGGCGGTGTCGAGGCCCACGCCGAGGTTGGGCAGTGCGACGTCACGGAGAGCGCGCGACATGGTGGTCGGGGTCTCCTGGCCGGTCTCCATCAGGAAGCGCTGATTGTTCGCGGCACAGTGCTGCGCGACTTCTTTGATGGCGGCGACGGTTTCCTTGTAAAGAGGGTCTGAAGGGTTCTCCGGAATGAAGCCGCAGTGCGTCTGCACCTGATGTACGCCGAGGAGTTTAGCGAAGTCCGACGCCTGCTTGAGCGCATCGATGCGTGCGGCGCGAGTGGCGCGCGGGACGAGGCCAATGGTCGTGGGGCCCTGCATGAAGTCCCACACCAACGGCTGTGGGCCGACGACTTCGACGGTGGTGCAGGTCACGTTGTACTTGGCGAGCAGGCCTTTGAACTGGGTGGCGAGTGCGGGCGTGAACTTGCCGATGTACGCATCGAGCGAGAGGAAGCAGGTGGGAAGTCCGAGGTCGTGGACGCGCTTGATGGTCTCTTCGGGGCCTTCGGCGGGCGAGATGAGTAGGCCGAGAGGCATCGCGTGTGAGTCGGCAGCGGTGTTCTGTGGAGCGGGCGCGAAGGTTTCGGCGAGTGCGGCCGTCGGAAGTAGAGCAGCGGCGGCTGCGGCGGTGGAGAGGAAGTCGCGTCGGCGCATGTGGTTCTCCGTTGAGGTGGTGGACGCGTCCTTTATTGCATCTTGGGGTGGGAATGTCCAATGGGGGCTATAGGGGTCAGGCGTCAGAGTTTAAGAAGGCATGAGGTGTCCTCGTAGGACAAGCAAACAGCAGATCCTCCACCTCGCCGCTGCCACTTCGGGACACGGTTCCCGCCGGGATGACAAATCTCATGAGGGTCAATGCGCTGGATAGATTGCGTAGATCACGCCCTGGATGTCGTCAGTGACGAGAAAGCTGTCGGGCCCGGTGCGGTAGATGCCGCAGGGACGGCCGAGCACGCGGACGTCGTCGCGCTTGCCGGGAATTTTGGTGCGCTGGTAAAAGCCGGTGAGGAAGTCCTCTGGCGTGCGGTCCTGTGCCGTGAAGCGAACAATTTTGTAACCGGTGCCGATGCGCGGATGGCCCGCGCCATGGAGTGCGACGAGGAAGGTGTCTTTCAGCAGCGTGTCGGTGGAGGGAAAGAGCACGAAGCCGAGCGGTGAGCTGTGTGCGGTGAAGGTGGTGTAGGCGGCGGGAACCTTGTCGCAGTGCGCGTTGGGTGATTTACCGAAGACCAGATCGGGATGCACGGTCCCGTTCTCGAAGTAGCAGTAGGGCCAGCCGTAGTCGAGCGGCTGGCTGGTGGCGAGGTCGCGCTCGATCTGCGCGGCTGTGATGGAGAAGAACGGATCTTCGGGGGTGTGGTTGCCGAGCTGGTCGTCGCCCATGTTGGTGAGGTAGAGGGTGTCGCTCTTGTCATCCCACTGCATGGCGACGGCGTTGCGCAGATTTTTTGCCACAATGCGTTGATTGCTTCCGTCCGGGTTCATGACGGACATGCTGGCACGGATGGGCTCCTTTTCGACACAGGCGTTGCAGGAAGAGCCCACGGTGACGAAGAGCTTGTCCACATACGAACCCCGCGTCGAGTCCTGCAACGCACCGGTAGTGGTCGCCGCCTTAGGCAATCTCGCAAATTCCACAGTGCGGGTGAGGTGCCAGCCGCCGTACTTGTAGTTGAGGCCGTAGTCCGGATAGTGGGCGAGGACTTCAGGCGCGCTTGATGGCGCGGTGTCGCCGGCTTTGTATTTGAAGCGGAGGAGGCGGTCGGTGAGCGGCAGATAGAGCCACTGCTGGTCGCGCGCATCGGTAAAGAAGGCGAGGTTGTTGGGGTTGCGCAGGTGCTGGAGGTACGGAATCGCGCGGGTGAAGGTGTGGCTCTCGGGGTTCCAGCCGTCGAGGATGTAAACCGTGCCGCGGTGGTTGTCGGTGCGGTCGTACATATCGGTGACGAAGAGGCGGTGATCCGGAGCCATGGCGAAGAAGCGCACACGGTGCAGACCGGTGAGCGCGACGTTGATGTTGAATTCGCGAGGCAGCGAGAGCGCTATGGTGAGCCCGTGGCCGACGGAAAGCGGATGAGGAAGCAGGGATTGGGGGTGCGAATTCTGCGTGGGCTGCTGGGTCGATGCGACAAGGGGAACGAGCAGAATCAGTAAGGTGAGCGTGCTCCGGAACATTGCGATTTAGTGTCGCGGGAGCGAAAGGAAAGGGCAAGGCGGCAGAGCGGGAGTACGCTCAGCGGCTGTAATCCTGTGCGCCCTAGCTACGAGACGAGTGTCGCTTTCTCGTCGTATATGAGGCCGAAGCGCGCGTGCATCTCATGGCGGCCGGTGCTGGTGACGGTGAGGATGCGGCTGTCGAGCTGCTGCGTGACCCATCGCCTTTTGAGCGCGAGGTGAAGGAAAGCAGCGCCGAGTGCCCCGCCGAGGTGGGGGCGACGCTCGCTCCAGTCCAGGCAGGCGTAAGCGAAGCGGCGGCGAAGATTGCGGGTGGCTTCGACGTCGATGCCAACTAAGGCGAAGGCACCGGCGCCCTCCGGGGTGAGGCTATAGGAGTCTTCGCGGGCGGCATTCGATGTTGCGCCGGGCGTGATCCATTGCAATGCAGTGAAGCGGTCGTGCAGCGCAACGCCGGTGGCGCCTGCCATGTGGTCGTAGCACGTGCGGGCGAAGCGCAGCGGGCCGGGAGTGAGAGGAACAAATGGTTCGCGCGATCCGCCGGCGAGCACGCTGAGGCCCTCCAGTGCAGCCGCAACCTCTGCGCCGTGCAGGCTGTAGTAACGGCACTTGCCCTGCACCAGCACTTTGACGAGCTGCGTTGAACGGAGGCGCTGCAGGTGAACGCTGGCGGTCGATGGGGTGACGCCGGCGATGGCGGCGAGCTCGGTCGAGGTGCGGGCGCGGCCGTCCATGAGGCTCGAGAGCATGCGAGCGCGTGCCGTCTCTCCGATGGCGGAGGCGATCTCCGCGACGGAAAGGGGCGATTTCTTTGATGCGATCATGGTTTGACGTTAGACGAATCGTTCTTGCGGATGCAAGGGCATACTGCTGACGAATGCGAGAGCCGGGATATTCCGTAGCAGAGATGAGCCGCCGCAGTGTGCTGGGCAGCATGGCGGCGACAGCGGGCGCACTCGTGGCAATGGGATGCGATGCTCCGCCAATTGTCCATGCGAAGACGGGTAAGGGAGAAACGAAGATGACGGTTACGTGCTTTATCCGGTACCAAATCGACCCATTTCAGCGGGAGGCATTTCAGAGTATGCGGAGAACTGGGGACGGATCATCCCGCGATGCGGCGGTCACCTGGTGGGATATTTTCTGCCGCTGGAAGGAACGAACGATGTGGGGTGGGGGCTGATTGCCTTCGACAGCCTCGCAGCTTATGAGGCATACCGCGCCCGGCTGCGCACGGATGCGGAGGCGCGGGAGAACTTTGCCCTCGCGCAGGCGAAGCGGTTTGTGCTGCGCGAGGAGCGGACGTTTCTGGAGGTGGTGGAGGGGACCTTCTGCGTGCCCGCGGAGACGGTCGGACGGGCCGGGGCGATCTGACCGGTTCCAGCTTAGAGCGAGGCAGCCTGCAATTCCGGCTCGCGGCGTTGCCGAATGCGCTGTGCGATCCATGCTATGGGGAGGACGGCGAAGGCGATCGTCCAGCTCAAGGCGGCGCTGACGAGAGCGCCACTGTCTGCCTGATCTTCGACAGAGAGCCCGAAATGGAAGCCAAAGGTAACTGCAAGACAGAACATGGAGAACAGGGTGCCGGTAAGCAAGAGCGACCAGTGGAAGCGCTCCTTGTAGAAGAGCCCATCGAGGCCGCAGCCGACGAGCCACCAGAATGGCAGACAAAAGAACGGATATACGAGCGCGTCCCAGGTTTCGGCAAGCAACGCCGCTGGATGCCACATCGAGGGCCACGAAGTTGGAAGGGAGATGAGGGTATCGAAGATCACGCCCGGAAGGTTGATCTCCTTTACGGTTCGGGACCTTGTCATGGTCTCCGCGCGGATGGCCCAAGGCACGATCTGATCGCGCGAAAGCATCATGTCGAATTGCCCACTTTGGATGTGGACCTGCGTGGCACCCTTCGACGCTTCATAGAGATGGACGGAGGTCATCGTGATTGGGACGATGACCATCAGGACCAGCAGGGCAAGATCAATGATCGGCAGGATGTGTGAGAAGGGGATCCGATCTCCGCGCATGGAATGCAGCTTAGTGGAGGACGTAGTGATTTGCGTTGGAAATCGGCGCCAGGCGTGTGACCAAGGTGGGACGCGGACAGGGGTGGACAATGTGGAGGGCTACAATATCGCGGTAACGCATTCGATTGTCTTGAGGGGTATCTGCAATGAAACCGCCGCGTCTCTCTGCTGATCGCCGCACTTTTTTAAAAACGAGTGGTGCCGTTGCTGCCGGGTTGCTGTCGCAGGGTGCGATTGCGGCGCCGGCCGCAACGACGACCCCGGGGCCGATGCCGGCGAATCCGAGGACGATGGCGGCGATGCCGACGCGCAACCTGGGGAAGACGGGATACAAGGTCGGGATCTTCAGCCTGGGTGGCCAGGCGGCGATCGAAAAACCGAATAACTTCGATGTGGCGGTGCCGATCATCGAGCGGGCACTCGAATTGGGCGTGAACTACATCGACACGTCGTCTATCTATGGCGGGCCGCAGCGCTGGAGCGAGCAGTCTGTGGGCCGCGTGATGAAGACACGGCGCCACGAGGCGTTCCTGGCGACGAAGACCAAGGAGCGAACGCGCGACGGATCCATGCGGATGATCGAGCGCTCACTGCAATTGCTGAATACGGACCACGTGGATCTGTGGCAACTGCATGACATCGGGTTGCCGGAGGATGTGGACGCGATCTTTGCAAAGGGCGGCGCGATGGAAGCGCTGGTCGAGATGCAGCAGCAGAAGGTGGTGCGGTACCTGGGGGTGACGGGGCACTACCGGCCCGATGCACTGATCGATGCGATCAACAGAGGAGCTGCGCAGGGGCATGCATTCGACACGATCCTGATGGCGCTGAATGCGGCCGACCCGCACATCCACAGCTTTACCGACAAGCTGTTGCCGCTGGCGGTGGAGAAGCAGATGGGGATTATCGGGATGAAGGTGCCGGCACGCGGACGGCTGCTGGCCGGCTGGACGCCACCGCCAGTGGAGCAGCAGCACCATATGTGGGAGGGCTCGGCGATTGCGACGCGTACGGGCGTCATGAACATGCGCGACGCGATGCACTACACGCTCTCGCATCCAGTGAGCACGGTGATCATTGGCTGCGACAGCATAGCGCAGCTTGAGGAGAATGTGCAGATCGCGCGCGAGTTTACGCCGCTATCCGAGACGCAGATTGCGACGCTCAAAGATATGGCGGAGCCCGTGGCGAAGCAGTCCTTGTTCTTCCGGTTCACAGACCGCAGCAAGGGTTAGTGTGCGCCCGGTGATCAGGAGATCCAGCTAGTAGACCCCCAGCGCAGCAGCCTCCACCGGCCGTCTTTGAGAGCAAAGCCGGACCACCATCCCTGGCCGCAGAGGTTGCCGCACCACGTGGTCACATAGACCATCGCAACCGTGGAATGAGCGTTGAAGTAGACTTGGCTGAAGCCGTAGATCGCGGCAGCTCCCTCATATTTGCGAACGATTGCCGGGTCACTGTCCCTCCGCCCTCGAGTGCTCTCAAACTCCTTCTGCTCGTCCTCGTTCAGCAGTCGAATAGGCAGGGCGCTTTTCCATGGATGCAGGATCAGCTGCTCGTGACAATGCTTGTCGAAGTCCTGAAGAATCTCTTCGAAATCGTGCCGGTCTTCGGGAGCCGGTTGGACTGCGATATGCGGATTCATATCGTCGTCGTTGGGAGGCTGGCTCTGGCAGGGCTTGCCTGGCTGGACGGCGGCGATGGTCGTATCCCGCACCAGAAACAGGTCGTGAGGCCAGCGTGGGCCTGCCGTCTCGCCGGATGGAATCAGCGCTGCGTAGATTTCGTATGATGCGGCTGCGCGATCGGCCGGCATGGGGATGGATGGAGACGACTCGGGCTTACCGGCACTCTGTTGTGCCACGGGTTGCGAGAAGGCGAAGAGAAACAAGGCAGGAAGTGAGACAGCAGATGCACAGCTGAGCATGGATGCTCCTGCCTTACAGACCACGCTCAGTTACAAAATGGAATCCAGTCCACGAAGTTTTTTAGCGCAGGCGCAGGACGATCCCGGTGGTCAACGTGACTGGATGCAGGTGGCCTGAGAATGTGTTGAGGTTGCCGTAGGAGAACTCGATGACGCGCCAGTCGAGGCGCGGGAGAACCGTCTTGTCAAGGCCACCTGTGGCGCGCCAGTCGAACTGGGTGGTGCTGGGGGAGTTGTTGCCATAGGAGAAGTGACCGGCGCCGAAGAGGAATTCGAGGTAGGGACTCAATGGAACGACCTTGGGGTGCAGAGCAAGACGCGGACCGAGGAGGGTGCTGTACAGCGTGGTGCTGGTCGCGGGGCGGGTGGTCTGGAAGCGGATGTCCCCACCGATCTTGCCGAAGGGCACCTTGAGGAAGTCAGAGTAGAGGCCGAAGCCGCCGCCGTACCCCCATTCATTGGTATTGGGCAGGGTGTTGAAGTGCGTCGCGCTGAACTGTCCGTAGATGCCAGTCTGTGCCTGGGCTGCCGGGATCGAGAGTAGGAAGAGGAGCAGGGCGAAAAGGGCGCAGTGAAGACGGAGACGACGGATCGCAAAACTATTCATTCAGAAAAAGGCCTCTATACAAAAGGGTAGCGTGCCCCGGGCAATAGCGTGACCGCTTGCTGGCAGTAATGGTCAGTCCCAATTGTACTTGTCGCACTGTGGAGCATTTTTTCTGTGGCCGCGAGGTGGCTCTCGGCGTGGCTCTGCTCCCCAGTCCGCGGGTCAGGCCGGACGGCAGGAAATGTCCCGGACATGTCACGGAAGGCGGAGAACGAGGCCGGTGCTGAGCGTCCTGGGATGGAGGTCTCCGTTGAAGGCGCTGAGGCCGCCGTAGGAGAACTCGACGACGCGCCAGTCGAGGCGGGGCAGCACGGTGAGGTCGAAGCCGGCGAGGAACTGATATTCGAACTGCGTGTTGCTCGGCTGATTGGTGCCGAAGTCATAGTGTCCGAATCCGAAGAGGGCCTCAGCGTAGGGCATGACTGGCAGGACATGAGGATGCAGGGAGAGGCGCGGGCCGATCGTGCCGCTATAGAGGGTGGTGGTCTGCGAAACACCGAGGAGGGAGCCGCGCAGATCGGCGCCGAGGTGCAAGAAAGGAACCGAATAGAAGTCGTGATAAAGGCCGAAGGTGGGGCCGTAGATCCAGTTGTTGCTGGGTGCGTCTACCTTGGAGGCGCCGAACTCCGCGTAGAGGGCTGTCTGGGCCTGGGCGGCGATAGTGATGGCGAAAGTGCCGAAGAGCAAGAGGGAGAGTGTGCGCAGATAACTGAGGTATGTGGACATTGGGAGCCCTCTTCCAAAACAGAATCGTGCGTACTGGATTGCTGCATTGCGCCGGTGGTGGCACTGCCGGTGACAGAATGGATGTAAGGATCGGGGAAATCGGTTAGTTCGGTCTTCATAAATTTGTGGAAACGGGTAAATGGTCGGGACTCGCATGGTGTTATCGGTTGTCTATCTCGGACGCGTTGCGTATCGCGCCGGGCTGGAGCTGCAGGCCAGGCTGGTGGAACTCCGCAAGGCGGGCGCCATCGGCGATGTGCTTGTGATGCTGGAGCACCCGCCGGTGCTGACGCTGGGACGGAATGCGGGTCGGGCTAATGTGCTTTTGAGCGACGATGATCTGCGCGCGCGGGGCGTCGAACTGGTGGAGACCAATCGCGGCGGAGATGTGACCTACCATGGGCCGGGCCAGCTGGTCGGGTATCCGATCTTCGATCTCAGGGGACCGCTGCGAGCGGCGGGCAAACGGCTGGGACCGGTGGACTTTGTACGGCAGATGGAGGAGGCGCTTATCCGCACCATGGCCGATTACGGCTTGGCGGCGATGCGGGTGCCGGGACGGACCGGCGTGTGGACGCAGCCGAACGGGGCGGTTGAGGAGAAGAAGCTTGCGGCGATCGGGATCCATGTCTCCGCCGGAGTGACTTCACACGGGTTTGCGCTAAATGTGACAACCGATCTCGAGGATTTCGGGTGGATTGTGCCATGCGGCATCGACGACCGGGCGGCAACCAGCCTGGAGATGGAGAGCCGGAGCGCCGATTTGACGCTCCCGACGGCTGCCGAGCGTGTGGCGCGGCAGTTCGGCCGGGTCTTCAACGCGCAGATGCTGTGGCTGGAGTCGCTGGATGAGCTGGCGCCGGTGAACGCTGAGCCGCAGGTTCAGGCGTAAGCTGTGCCGCGAACAAGAGTTGTAGGTAGCCACTGGCTGCCGTCGGGTGCTCCAACTTCGCTTTTGGCATAAAATGACCAGTTCGGTACTGACCGACCAGGATCGCTGTCGATGGCGAGTAGAAAAACAGAAGAAAAGAACGCCGGGGCGTCGTCTGCCTCGGTGAATGGGAAACCGAAAGACTCCAAGGAAACAAATTCCAGGGACTCGAACGGTAGCAAGGTTCCCCCGCAGCAACCCCCCACCAAGAATCCCCACGGCATACCCGACTACCGGCTGGAGCAGCTGCCATTCCACATCGAGGGCGAGTGGAAGGACGGGCACTACCACTACATCGTCATAGGCGATACCAGCGCGCCTCCTCCTCCTTTGCGGCCGTCGAAGTATCTGACACGCGAACAATCGATCGATATCTACCGACTGATGATTACCAACCGGAAGATGGAAGATTCGCTGGAGCGTATGTACAAGCAGAGCAAGGTGATCGGCGGACTGTACCTGAGCCTTGGGCAGGAGGCCACGTCGGTGGCGTCGGCTTACGCGCTGGGCAAGGACGACTGGCTGGGACCGATGATCCGCAACCAGGGCTCGATGATCGTGAAGGGCTATCGCCCGCGCGACACCATGATGCAGTACATGGCCAAGGGCGGATCGCCGACACGGGGACGCGAGAGCGGCTCGCATTACGGCGATGCGAAGAAGCTAAACGTCATCGCGCCGATCTCGCATCTTGGCGATTCCATCAGCGTGTGTGCCGGTGTGGCGCTGGGCGCACGCATCCAGGGGAAGAACATTGCATGCCTCGCATATATCGGCGACGGCGGCCAGTCGACCGGACCGACGTACGAAGGCTTTAACTTCGCGGCGGTGCAACGGTTGGGCCTGGTGCTGATTGTGGAGCATAATCTCTGGGCGTATTCGACCCCGGTGGAGCTGCAGTTCGCCTGCAAGGACCTGGCAGACCGCTCGCTGGGCTACGGTGTGCCGGGCGTGATTGTCGACGGCACGGACGCGAACCAGGTGTATGACGCGACCCATGAGGCAGTCGAACGCGCCTATCGCGGCGAAGGCGCATCGTTCATCGAAGCGAAGCTGATGCGCATGAAGGGCCATGCCATGCACGACGCCGCTGTCTATGTGCCGCCCGAGGTGAAGGAGTACTGGAAGCGGCGCGATCCGATCCTACGCATGGAGCAGTACCTGATCGAGCGCGGCTGGTTGACAGCGGCGGAGTCGAAGAAGATCCAGGCCGAGGTGGATGCGTTGATGGAAGATGAGCGCGCGTTTGCCGAGGCATCGCCGATGCCTGATCCAGCAGAGGCCGGGACGGATGTGTACTTCGATAACGCGACCGATATTCCGCTGAAGTACGGCGAAGTACGGGTGCAGAACGCGAATGCGAGCGCGAAGCTGGCCGAGTCCAGCGCGACCACGCACTACAAATAAGAGCGCGAGAACGCCCAAGAAAGAACACGAGGACTGATCGAGCGATGGCAGCAGTTACGTATTTAGAGGCGATCCGCCAGGGCCTGTGGGAAGAGATGGAGCGCGACCCGCGCGTCTTCGTGATTGGCGAGGATGTGGGCGTCTATGGCGGCGCATTCAAGGTGACGGAAGGCTTTTTGCAGCGCTTCGGCACGGAGCGCGTGGTGGATACCCCGATCTCCGAGATGGCGATTGCGAGCGCGGCCTACGGCGCGTCGCTCACAGGCTTGCGCCCGGTGGGCGAGTTCCAGTTCATGGACTTCATCAGCTCGGCCCACTCGCAGATTGTGCAGATCCTGGCGAAGAGCAACTACCGCTGGGGCGCGCCCGCACCGCTGGTGCTGCGCGGACCTTCGGGAGGCGGCGTCAGCGGCGGACCCTTTCACTCGCAGAATCCGGAGATGTTCTACGTGCACACGCCAGGGCTGAAGGTGATTTGCCCGGCGACCGCACGCGATGCAAAGGGGCTGATCAAGTCAGCCATCCGCGACAACAATCCGGTGCTGTTTTTCGAACACAAGTATCTGTACCGCCGCGTAAAGGAAGAGCTTCCCGCGGAAGATTACACAGTCGAAATCGGCAAGGCGCGCATCCATCGCGAGGGGCGGCATCTTTCGGTGATCACCTACGCGGCGATGGTGTATGTGGCCGAGGAGGCCGCAGAGATTCTTGCCAAGGAAGGCATTGAGCTGGAGATCCTGGACCTGCGCACCCTGCTGCCGCTGGACAATGCGGCGATTGCGGCGACGGTAGAGAAGACGAACCGCGTGATCATCCTGCACGAGGACACGAAGACCGGAGGGATCGCGGGCGAGATCGCGGCGATCATCAACGAGGAAGCATTTGACGCGCTGGACGCGCCGATTGCGCGGATTGCCTCACTGGACGCGCCCGTGCCATTTTCGCCGCCGCTCGAGAAGGCGTTTCTGCCCAAGTTGGAAGACGTGGTCCGCGAGGCACGGCGGCTGGTTGCGTATTGAAGTGGCATGTTGAGGCAGCACGCGGCCATGCTCCGCGAGCCTTATGATCGAGATTGTTTGCTTAGCGGCGCAGCAGGCCGCATGAATGGGAAGGCGGAAGGAAGAGATGCCAACAGACGTCATCATGCCCCAGATGGGCGAGTCGATCTTTGAGGGGACGATCACGAAATGGCTGAAGAAGCCCGGCGACAGCGTCCAGCGGGACGAGCCGCTGTTTGAGATTTCGACCGATAAGGTGGACGCGGAGATTCCTTCGCCGGCAAGCGGGACGCTTTTCGAGATCAAAGTGGATGCCGGCAACACGGTGCAGATCAATACCGTGGTTGCGGTGATTGGCGACGGCGGCGGAGCAGTTGCAAGCAAGCCGGCCGCGGCTGCAGCCGCACCGCCAAAGCAGGAGCCCGCGAAGGAAGAGAAAAAGGCGGAAGCCCCGAAGGCAGCGCCCGCTCCGGCAGCCCCCGCGGAGGCCGCGACCTCGAGCGGCGGCGGCACGGACGTTGTCATGCCGCAGATGGGCGAGTCGATCTTCGAAGGCACGATTACCAAGTGGCTGAAGAAGGTGGGTGACAGCGTCCAGCGGGACGAGCCGCTCTTTGAGATTTCGACCGATAAGGTGGACGCGGAGATTCCTTCGCCGGCAAGCGGAACGCTTTCCGCTATCAAAGTGGAAGCAGGCAACACAGTTCAGATCAACACCGTGGTTGCGGTGATCGGTGGTGGTGCGGCGAAGGCGAGCGCTCCCACGGCTTCTGCGCCGTCGGCAGCACCGAATGCAACCGCCGCACCCGCTTCGGCGACAGCGTCTGCTGCTCCCTCATCTGAGCCGGAAGCAGCGGCATCGCATGGCGAGCGCCTGCGCTCGTCTCCGCTGGTGCGCAAGATTGCGAAGGAACATCAGCTCGATCTTCGCCAGGTTTCAGGTACCGGATCGAGTGGACGCATCACCAAGGACGACGTTTTGCAGTACATCGAAAAGGGTGGGGCAGCGAAGACTCCAGCAGCCGCGCCGGCAGCCGTAGGGACAGCACCTGCTGCACAAGCACCTGCTTCGCCGAAGCCTGCTGCTACACCTGTACCAGCCGCAGCTGGCCCGCAGCCGGGTGAGTTGGTGCCGCTCACACGCATGCGCTCGATCATCGCGCAGCGCATGGTGGATTCGAAGCGCACCAGCGCGCACGTGCACACCGTCTTCAAGGTAGACCTGACGCGCATCGTGAAGATCCGCGAAAAGGAGAAGGCGAAATACGAACAGCGCAACGGTGTGAAGCTAACCTACATGCCGTTCATCACGCGCGCGGTGGTGGCTACGCTGCGCAAGATGGCGATCGTCAACGCCTCGATGGAAGGCGACGCGATCCGCTATCACCAGCATGTGAACGTCGGCATTGCAGTGGCACTGGACTGGGGACTGATTGTGCCGGTCATCAAACAGGCGGAGGATAAGAGCTTTCTGGGTATCGCGCGGTCCATCGCCGACCTGGCGGAACGCGCCCGCGCGAAGAAGCTGAAGCCTGACGAGGTCGGATCTGGCACCATCACGATCACGAATCCGGGCATCTTCGGTGAGCAGTTTGGCACGCCGATCATCAATCAGCCGGAGTCGGCAATCCTGGGCGTTGGCGGCTTGTTCAAGGAGCCGACTGTTCTGACGGACAAGGACGGCAACGATTCGATCGCGATTCGCAACATTATCCGCCTGACCCTGGGCTTCGATCATCGGATCATCGATGGCGCTGACGCGGGCAAGTTCATGGCGGAAGTGAAGAAGTATCTGGAAAACTGGTCGGAAGAGATCGGCTGATCGCACATCCATACTCATACGCGGCGGGCCTTCGGGTCCGCCGTTCTGTTTCACAGGCGCGCTTTCGCTTCCAGCACGCGCTTCACTGCCCCTTCCGGCGTGTCCCCAATCGCGGAGAGATGACCCATTTTGCGGCCGGGCCGAGGCGTGTGCTTTTCGTAGAGGTGCAAGCGGACGCTGTCCACTTCGAGCGCGCGATCGAAACGCGGCTCCCCATCAGCCCAGACATCGCCCAGCAGATTCACGATAGCCGCCGGGCGAATCACGTCGGTGTCTCCCAGCGGAAGATCGCACACCGCGCGTACATGCTGCTCAAACTGGCTGATGACGCAGGAGCGTTCGCTGGCGTGATAACTGTTGTGAGGCCGCGGGGCAAGTTCATTGACGAGGAGTTTTCCGTCCTGTGTAACGAACATCTCCACCGCAAGAATTCCTTCCAAGCCTAATTGTTCAGCGAGTGAGCATGCAATGCGTTGTGCCTCTGCTTCCATGGCCGGTGGAATCGACGAAGGGATCACGCTCCAGGCAAGGATCTGATTTTCGTGGTGATTTGTTGCGGATGGGAAAGATTTCAGGTCGCCGGAGGGCGTGCGCGCGACCATCACGGAGATCTCACGTTCCAATGCGATGGCCTGCTCCGCGATGCATGGGCGCTGCCCGAGTGCGCGCCAGGCTAATTCGGCACCATCGCCGGCACGCGGCGTGATGCGAAGCTGGCTGCGTCCGTCGTAGCCCCCGCGTGCGCTTTTGACGAAGCAATTGTGTCCGAAAGCGTCGAGCGCCGCGCGCATGTTGTCGAAAGACCGGACGGATCGAAACGGACCCACCGGAAAGTGATGCGCAGCCAGCCATTCCTTCTGCGCAATGCGGTCCTGAATGATGGCGAGCAAAGCCTCACCAGGCCGCACGGGCGCGAAGCGTTGTGCCGCGCGCAGCGTATCGAGGGAAAGCTGCTCGATCTCAAGGGTGACCACATCACATCCGCGAGCCAGGTTGGCCGCGGCTTTCGCATCGTCCCATGCGCCTTCAAAGCAGGCGTCCACGACGAATCTCGCCGGACATGAGGGATCGGGGTCCATCACCTGCACGCGGTAGCCAAGCGAACGCGCCGCCATCGCGGTCATGCGCCCCAGCTGGCCGCCGCCCAAGATGCCGATCGTTGCGCCTGGAAGTATCGCGCTCACCGCGGGAGCTCTTCCGCGAGCACCTCCCGCATGCGGCCTTCACGCCAGGTTTTCAGGCGTTGGCGCAAGGGGGGGTCATCGTTGGCAAGAATTTCTGCGGCCAGTAGCGCGGCGTTGGCAGCCCCGGGGCGTCCGATGGCAAGCGTGCCCACGGGCACACCCTTCGGCATCTGCACAATCGATAGCAGCGCATCCAGTCCTTGCATGGATGTCGCCGGCACAGGCACGCCAAGAACAGGTACCAGGGTCTTCGCAGCCAACATCCCAGGCAGGTGCGCCGCGCCGCCGGCAGCGGCGATGATCACTTTCAGCCCGCGGTTTTCCGCTTCGCTCGCATATTGGAAGAGCAGGTCCGGCGTTCGATGCGCGGAGACGATTTGCGACTCGTACGGTATTTCAAACTCGCGCAGAAGCTCGACACAGGGCTCCATGGTCGAGTAGTCGCTTCTGCTACCCATCACTACACCCACCAGAGTTGAGCGCGCCATCGTCGAATTATACGGCGCGCTCAATCGTGGCTAGAGGCATATACACAGGATGTAAATATCTCCCCACCTTTAAGCCGGCTCTGATCAAGGAACGAATGCACGGGCCGTAGTCTCCTGTATCGCGGTGTCTATGCTTTCCACTCAACGCGGCCGAAGCCACTCAACAACGAGCTGCAGAAGAGTGAACAGCAGCCCGAAGGCGCCGGCGAAGCCCTTCACCCGCTGCACGCTCAGTTCGTGCCGTTCCACGCGTTCCTCGAGCAGGCTGAGGCGCCCGGGCTGGCCGTCTCCCAACAGCGACGCCATCTGACTCTTCATCACGCTCAGGTCAGCCAGTACTTGTGCTTCAAACGTACTCATCATGTCCATACGACTTCCACTCACGTCTGGTCTCATTGCGTTGCCGCGGTCACGAATATGGCGCTGGAAAAACGCGAGTAGTTCGGCGGCGTGGCGCCGTCATACATCCGAACGTAGTAGCGCTCGACCGGCGCTTCGCGCACGATGGTGAAGTTTGGCACCGGGCTGCGCAATACAAGA
Organism: Acidobacteriaceae bacterium; assembly: GCA_035938355.1. GTDB lineage: Bacteria > Acidobacteriota > Terriglobia > Terriglobales > Acidobacteriaceae > KBS-83. Next base: position 8,517 of record DASZGZ010000106.1, on the reverse strand, counting down.
TCCGCCCCATCGCCCGCGCCGAATTTCCAGTCACTGCGACGCACCTCGAACCCGCCGCCGGTGGGAGGCGTCAAGGCCGCCTGCACCTGAATTTGCGTCGTGCTCACCGAGGTGACTGACAAATCGCGTGCTGATACCAGGGCGGTGGAACTGCTCAAGGCAACGGGTGGCAGCCATGCATTCATGGGAGCGCTCTCGCTCATTTTTAAGGAGAGCGCCTCGGCCCACTCGTTGACGAATGTGACCGCATAGCTCAACAGCTCCGGGACGCACGAGGTCGCGCGAATCTGCACGCTGCGCAACAGCAATTCGGCAGACATGTCCGCCGAAGGCGCCTCCACGTCCAGAACATCCCCCGGCCACATATCCGCAATCTGGTGCGGGTTCCAGCAAGTGTAGCTTCCTTTCCACGCACCATCTGTCCATGTGGACGTTGAGAGCAGCGCCAACGCGACGTTCTCGCAGTCGGCGGAACTCCGCGTCACCGGATGTTCGGCAGTCAGGATGAGACTGCTGACAGGTGTCGATGCGGGAACCATCATGCGTGCAACCGCGCGTCCGCCAATTCGGTAGTTCACCCGTATCACCGTGCCCGACGTCGGCACGCTCCCCGGATAAAAGCTCATTCTTCCCGTGGAAGAAACTTTTGCCTGTGAGGTTTGCGCGCTGGGCCCAAGCCGCTGTGTTGCGGCCGCCGAGCCGGTTGCCGTGCAACTCACCCATACCTCTCCTGGCCGCGTCAGCTCAAAGCTTGCGACGCTGCCCAGAAAACTCACGCTGTCTACCACGACCGGGGTGCAGCTCGCGGGCACCTGCGTCACCGAGCCGTCATAAAGCACGACAACAGGAAACTGCGCTCCGGCCGTGGTCTCCTGGAGCTCCATTACCAGGTCGGCTCCCGCATTCAATACCTGGCCACCCAGTTGGATGGCGCCGTTAACACCGCCTGCGCCGTAACTCTGCAGCACCCGTTGCCGGTCCTTGCAATGGAAGCGCAGACGCAACGTGTAGGTGTGGCCGGTCTGCAGCGTCGCCGTCGCGCCGGCTTCTACGCCAAGCACCATCGGCGCCACCACCATGCTTGTGCCATTCGGCCGCACATGAAAACCGGCCACAAAGTTTGTGGGACTGACCGTTCCGGAAGACAAGCCGGCGAAGTAGCCTTCTCCCAGGCTATCGATCTCTAAACCGCTCAGTTCGGCCAGCAGCACTCCGCCCATCTCCACTGCGTCCACGGCTGATACGCTACTGGTGCCGCCCGCGCCTTGGCCGCCGCCCAGCGTCAGCCCGCGACTGGTAAGCGAGACGTGACCTCCTCCATCGACAACGACCCAGCTCTGCGGATCAATCGCGCCGGCGGAAAACGTGTCGAAGAGTAGCGTTGCCTTTTCCAGCAAAGGCGTCTCGTTCAATTGGAATACCGATGTGATGCCGTCTCCTTCGAAGATTTCCGTGACATAGGCCTGAGGCTCCTCTTTGCCGCACACGGTCACATCGTTGACGGCAAGGCGAGTGCGCTCTCCTTTGAAGGCGCCACGATTGAAGCTTCCATCACTCTCCGCCAGGGTATGCGCCTGGTCGCCAATATTTTCAAAGACCAGAGTATTGTTCACAACGCGATAACATGCACGGGCTGCATTTCCCAGGGCACCCACGTTCTCTGACCAGCTCTTGCCCGCCAGTGGCTGAAACCCGCCGATCTTGGTGGATGTGGCATCGCCGCTCACCGGCAGCACTTCGGTCGTGGCCCGACCTGTAATTTTCGTTAGTAGATCACCAGCCGAGGTGGCGACGCATTCGATCGTCCTTCCGCTCACTCTCGCATCGAGCACGATTTCGTCGCTCATGCAAGAGACCAGCAGCACATATGCAGGGCCGGTTGTTTCCATCCCTGCGTACAGCCGCGCGGGCGCCGCGATTGCATAACCCGTAAAGAGGAAGACTCCGTTATCCGCGGTTACAACGACGCGAGCGCCGCTCGCCGGAACAGCAAGGCTCCCCTGCGCAACGCTGAAGGTGCAACTGCTCGGTTGGTTCAGCTTCCGCTCAATCGTTAAGGGCGCGGCGCCGCTCAGTGAAGCTGTGTAATCCACTGCACCGTTCCCATCAAGATTGTCGATCGTGATCTTCACGCTCTCTCACTTTCTTTCACGTTGGCAAACTCAAAGTGCAGGTCGATCGGCGCGGCTCAGTTCGATCACCGACGCCACTCCGTCGCCGTCGTCGCTACACCTGGGCATTGGCACACGGCAGGTAAGTCCGGTAACAACACACCTGCGAGCCGTCTGTGGGATCAACAACAGGAAGAGCGACGAAATGGCCATTCAGCAGAAGCTGTGAGAGCGGGGCCGTCAACGGGACGACAGTCTCCGCTGGTCCGCCAGACGTCTGTAGGCGTGGGTAGTAGAAGAACAGAGCATCCCCCTGCTCTCCTTGCATGCAAAACAACCCGGACCACTCATGGAAGAACGTACCGCCTTCGCGGTCCTGCAGGGCGACGATCTGCTGTGCCTGCATCCCCTGGGCCGGCACACCGGCGAGCAACGGCTCTGCAAGCTGCAGCCCGGTCCCCGTGACGGCCGTCACGCGTCCCACGTTTAAGGTCATGCGGCGAATCCAGTTCACGTCGCTGCCGATCGCCGTCGCAAGATACGCGGCCGACGCTCCCGCACCGAGATAGCTTGTCTGGCCGTTATAATCCGCATCCACCGCGATCATGTCCCCCGCCTGGATCGTGCCGGCTACGTTTGGCGTGCTCAGGAAGGTAGCAGTCGAGCTGGCAGCCGTGATAGTCACCGGATTAGTGCCTGCCGCTAGCACATTTGTCTGCTGGGCTCCGCAGGTCAGCGCCATCGTCAGCTTTGACCAGCGCTCGAATGTCATGCTCACGGTTGCGCCAATACTCTGCCGCCCCTGCAGCAGGACAGTGCCCGGTGCTCCGCTCTCCACCACCTGCAGCTTGGTTCCGGATGTGCGAGCAAAGCCGCTGAGCCAGCCCAGGTCCACCCATGGAGCAGGCGGTGCATCCGGATCAAAAGACGCTACCGTCGTTGCGTCAAACACGGTCGGCGTGGCTGTGAGCCGGTTCACCGGCGCAAAGTATCCGCGTACTCGTCGCACCGCTGGCGGCAGACTCGGCTGCATCACCAATGCTGGCGTACTCATAGCTCTCCTGCCTCCTCATAGCTCACGACGATGATCTCTGCCTTACGCACCAGCCGATCCCGCTCACGCGCAACGGGCGCCAGGACCGGTCCCGTCCAGGACACCCGGGTACCCATCGTTGCTGGCGGGTTCACGGTGTAGTCCGTTTTTTGTATCTGCTGCGGTTGCAAAAGCGACAACAGCTCGGCATCCATCTCGGTTAACAGGGTGCCCCGATCCAGGCCGCCCGCGGAAGCCGTTCCCGCCGTCTGATACTGGATCTCGCATGTCTGCTGGGTACGCGTCAGTGCATGCTGCTCATCCGCCACCGTCTTCGTCCAGCGCAGTACGAACACGTTGTCCGGCACGACGGGGACAAAGCTTTCGTTCTCCTCAACCAGCACGCCTGGTCGCCAGACCCCTCGGATCAGGACCTGTCGTGTGGGGTTAAGTACCTGGAGCCGGTCCCGAAGAGCCACATAGAAAGAATCACGCGCCTTCTTCATCTCTACCCTCTCAATAGCTCTGCGTCGCGGCTTCCCGCAGCAACACCCGATACATACAGGCCAGTCCCGCCGCACTGGTGAAGGAGACGCCTTCGATCACGAAGAATTCGCTTCCCACCGTGATCCCCAGCCCCATGGCAAAGAACACCTCAGCCGATGTCAGTCCGAGCTGACTCACCTGCGCCTCCACCGCCGACGCTGAGATCAGCAATTCATACTTCGCCTGGTTGCCATCCGTGATCGGCACTCGTACCTTGCGGAAGGCCGCGGGCGAAAGTGGAAGATCGGCAAAGCCCGCGGTCGGGGATCCCAGCTGTTCTCCAATTGCGTTGGTCGCCGCCACAGGCATCCGCAGCATGGCCACCGATCCACCCAGCGAGCGCAGCAATGCATCCGCCATTCGTTGCCACCCTCCCTGCTTCGGTCTCACGCTCAGGTCGCTCATCGCTATCCCAGCCTCGTCGCCACATAGGGCCGCAAGAGTTGCTGCACATGTGCATCCAGCAACGAGTTAGAGAAGTACTGCAGCCACATGGTGTCCATCTTGCTTGTCTTCACATTCAGCCCCGGCGTGGACTGCGCGTTCTTCACCAGTTGTGCGCAGGCGATCTTCACCGCATCCGGCACCACCGCACATCCCGCCGTATAGGTCACCTCGATCTCGCTATAAGGCAAACCAAGCACGTTGTAAGGCAGTGTCAGCTCGCCGGTATCACCCAGAAAGTCGATCGAAGCAGGGTCCACCTGTGTCCAGGCACCGGGCAGTGAAAATGCATATGCCACTGCATCCAGCCCGGCCGGCCATAGCTCTCCACGACGCGGACGCGTATACCTCCCGCGCACCGTCACCAGCGGTATCGTGGCGGGCGCCACCGCGACAAGCGGCAGATAGCTCAGCCGCACCGTCTGGCTGCCCTCCACGACGCGCAGCCTCTCCAAATATTGCGTTGCCAATATGCTGGTGCGCCGGCAATACGCGTCGATCATCCCAGACGCCACAGCAATCCAGTCGTCGGTTGTGTCGGGTGCCAGACCGTAGCTCTCGTACTCCATCGTCTCTAAGTAGGCCATCCGCACTCTCTCCTCATTCGCGGTCTCGCCTCGTGCACCGCGTGGTCTTACATCTCTGGCGTAATTTGGGCGCAAAGAGGGGACGGCCAAAGCATCTCCACTGCAGGTGCATGCCGGAGCGCCGCTGGCGGCGTGACTCTTCCGTAGGGAAAAGCCACACCGCGCGGAACTTGCCTGCACGCGTTAACAGTAGAAACGCTCGAGATCTCCGTCCCTCTTTCGCCGCCACGTCTGCTGCTCAGGTTCGGGCAGCGTTCCGGGCTTTAGCGCTGCACGGTCACCTGGGCATGCGCGTAGTTGGCGCCCTTCACTACCAGGCCGCCGAACTTCACCACCACATATTGCGAAGCGAGCGAATTCGGCAGGCCAAGCTGGAAGATGCGCGGCGACGCCTCGCTCAGCCAGTGGTACTCGATCAGGTCTTCGGTCACGATGTAGGCCGGCAAGGATGCACTGCCCGACCCCGGTGTGCCCGTATAGCTCAGCGCCCACTCCGGAATCAGTGGCAGTTCGCCCGCCTGTGTCGAAAGAGTCTTCACCGTAAACCCGCCGTTGATCTCACGCGAATTGAGCACCACGTTGAACTCGGTCTTCATTTCGCGATCGATCAGGTCAAGCAACACCGGGTTGGCATAAATCGCAGTTGGACGCACTGCGAAGTTGGTGTTGGCCACCATCTGCGCAATCTGTGACTTGATCCCGTCCACGATGCTCTCTGTGGTCGTGATCGTAGCCACATTGCCGCCCCCGGCAATCTGGCCTGCCGCGCCAAAGTACTGCGTGGTCGTCGGCGCGCTCAGCGATGTATCGTTGCCGTTCCAGAGAGCCACATCGTGGGTGTGTAACACGCCATCGACTGTGTCGATCAGGTCCTTTGCCTGCAGATACGCAAACTGCTTCTGCTGTGCGCCCAGTTCCATGTCGAACAGGTTGTAGTTCAGCTGCGCTACCAGACCCTTCAGCGGCACGCTGCGCTCCACGCGGGTCGGTGCGACCAGCGACGGAGTGATGTTGCGCGGATCGACAAATCCGGCCGTGCCCGGGTTCGGGATCGCCGTCTGTTCGAAGTAGCGCGAAGGATGCCCGGTCGCCGGCACCTGCTTGATGCGCTGGCCGAACATGCCCCGGCGGCGAACCAGGTCGGTGATCTCTGTCTGATAGAACGGAACTTCAACCGCCCCGGGCCCGATGAAATCTGCCGCCGAGTGAATATCGAGAAACTGTGCGTTCATGGTTCTTCCTTTCGCTCTGGAAAGAGCAGTCACTATTGCGAAACAAGAAATGGGCGGCCGCGGCATCCCTATGCCTCGACACGCCCATGAGAAGACGGCGGAAGTTGCGTTTAAGCCAGAGCGCCGCTCCGGGCCAGCTGCGCCTTCACTGCAACTCGCTGTTCCAGGCTCAACCCGGTCAGCGCAGCATCCAGCGAGCCGGCCTCCAGGCCTTCCACGCTGCCGATGCCCTGCTTGGCCAGCAACTGCATCGTCGACATCGGAATTGTCTTGCGGCCGCCGGACGCTGCTGCCTGAGCCTTGAGCTCGGCAATCTGCTGCTCGGCCTCTTCCAGCTTCCGCTCCAGTTCACGCTGCCGCGTGTCGGCGGTCGCATCCACCGTAGCTACGATCCTGGCAACGTCCCCGGTCATCGCAGCCTGTCGCTCCTCCAGCCACGCAACCGTCTTCTCCAGTCGCTCAGCCGCAGCCTGCAGACGCTCCGTGGCGTCTATGGTCGTCCCACCTGCATTGTTTTCGTCCATCGTCTCCTCGCTTTCCTGTTGCGCTTCATCTTGCCGTGCGTCCACTTGTTTTCGCTCAGGCTCTGCGTGCTGCCAGGGCCTGCTTGGTTTCGGCGCTTGTCTTCCCTGCGCACAAGCGGAATGACGTTTTGCCGTACGCAGCCTTCTCGCGCAGCAGAATCGCTGCCCCCGTGAAGGTCACCTTCGTCAGCCGCCATACCGAAGCCCGCATATCTTCCACAAGGGCATCGGCTAGTTCGTAGCTCATGCCCATCTGCTCGGCCGGCGTCGCCCGCAGATGCCGCTCCACCTCGGGAAAATCCCGCCCGAACAGATACCCCGCCACACGGATCTCGCCTGTTCCGCTGCGCGAACTCACAATCTCCGCGTCCGTGATAATCCCGCATTTGCGCCGTGCATCGTGGCCGTCCCAGCCCGGACAGAAATCCACCGCCATGCCCAGCAACGAAGGAAGCGCTGCATCTGCCGCGCCGCGCGTCAGAATCACACGTCTACCGCGCGATCCCGATGGCGCTCGGTCGCTCGGCACATCCACATATGTGAGCACTCCCTCGAACGGCACCCGGTTGGGATGGTCCCGTACCAGCGGCATCGTCACCGCCATCGCATCCAGCTTCATTCGTTCTCCCCGATCTCCTGGTTGATCGCCTCTGCTACTGCTTGTTCCTCCGGCTGCACGGCCCCCAAACCGCGTAGCGCCCTCACTTCGCTGACCGTCAGCACTCCCGCCTTCAACAACTCCATCTGGATCTGCAACTCCGTCGCCTCATCGCGTGACTCAAGCTCCGTGAATCGGAACTCGAACTCTCGCCATCCCAGCCGCTTGCCGAAAACATCGCGCGTGACGTGCTGTTCCAGCAGCCGCGCCACCGGCACGACTGCTCCGCGAAACGCCTCATCGCCGAACTCCGACGAACTCGCGCGATTCACATCGTTCTCCAGCCCTAGCAGCATCGGCGGCAGACTGAATGCGTTCGCCACCATCCGGATGAGGAACGTCTGCCACTCCATCCGCAGGTCGGCATCCGTGCCACTGCCGAAGCGCAGAACCTCCGGTTTTTGCTCTGTGCTCAGCACCGGTACGCGCCCCGTGCCTTCGATCTCGTCCTGCCACCAGCGGATCAGCCGCTCATGTTCCGCCGGCGTCGCCTCATTCAGCCACAGCGCGTACTGCACAACGGCATTGCTCGCCAGCTTGCCCGCGAACCGTTGTGCACTCAGCAGGCTGTTCACCGTCTCAAACGCAACCTCAAGCGGCCCCAGGCCAAACGGCGTATGCGTCCGCGGATTCATCCGGATGTACATCAACTGGTCATCATCGAGCGGTATCGCCTTGTCCGGGCTCTGCAACAAATCTGCCTGGGCGTAGCGCGGCACCTCGTTCCCGCCTCTCCACTTCGGATTGATCCGGATGGTTGAGCCGTCCACTGGCCACAGCGCGACCGGCCGCTCCTGAATACCCGTCAACTCCATCTCCACCGCGCCGAAGCCGCCAACCAGCATGTCTTCCAGCACCTGCTCCAGCAGTGTGCGCAACGAGTCAGACTCGTTCGGCTCTTCCAATGACCACCGCAATGCCGCCATTCGTTCGGTCGCATCGTCAGGTATCGCGCAATGCGCGCGCACCCGCACCTGCCACTGCATCGCCGCAACGCGGTCCTTGATCAGGTTGATCGCGCGCCGCACCACCGGTGTCTCCGCGAACCGCCGCAGGTTATCTGGGGTCGGCTTCGGCAGATGCAGCTGCCCCGCCTGATACGGGTTGAGAACCGCTGGCAACATCTGTGTCTGCCGTGGCAACACCGCTGCCCCATCCCCTGCGTGGATCGAACTCACCCAGCGCCAAAGCTCGCGCATATTCCTTCGCACACTCATCCGCCTCGCTCCTTCGGTCTTTTCGCTTTGCCGCAAAGAAAAAGGGCGAAGCCATAGGCTTCACCCTGCCATTACCCCCCGCCATACCCGCTCGGGCCGAATCGCTACACCACGCTCCGCCTGTTCACCTTCCTACACCCGCAACTCCCGCCGCGCCGTCTCCGC
>DASZGZ010000105.1:0-22462 GCA_035938355.1 Acidobacteriaceae bacterium | reverse complement strand
TGATCTTCCTCGACCTGCGCGACCGCTCGGGAGTCACGCAGGTCGTGCTGGACAAAGACCTTGCGCCGGAGGGCCACGCAAAGGCCGAGCATGTGCGCCCAGAGTACGTGGTCGCCGCTAAAGGAACGCTGCGGCGACGCGATGCGAATGCGATCAATCCCAAGATGCCAACCGGCGAAGTTGAGCTGGTCGCGAATGAGTTGCTGGTGCTGAATGACTCTCGCGTGCCGCCCTTTTCGCCGGCAGAGGAGGGAATCGCTAACGAGGAATTGCGACTGCAGTATCGCTATCTCGATCTGCGGCGGCCGGAGATGCAGGCCAACTTTGCGTTGCGGCATCGTGTTGCGCTGGCAATAAGAAACTATCTTGCGGCGCAGGGTTTTCTCGAGATTGAGACGCCGTTCCTGACGCGCTCGACGCCTGAGGGTGCCCGCGATTACCTGGTGCCCAGCCGCGTCCATCCCGCGCACTTCTACGCGTTGCCGCAGTCGCCGCAGCTATTCAAGCAGATCCTGATGATCTCCGGCTTCGATCGCTACTTTCAGATTGTCCGGTGCTTTCGCGATGAGGACCAGCGAGCCGATCGACAGCTGGAGTTCACGCAGATCGACCTGGAGATGACCTTCCCGCAACAAGAGACGATCTTCGCGGTGGTCGAAGGCTTTCTAAAGGCTGCATTCCACGAAGCAGGCGTGGAGCTTACGGGCAGCTTTCTGCGTATGACCTTCGATGAGGCGATCCGTCTCTATGGCATCGACAAGCCGGATATGCGGCTGCCCGCCATGACTGATGTGCGCAGCGCACTGAGCGCGCAAACGGCCGCGACCTTGAAGACGACCGCCGCAGTGCCGGTGATCGCGGTGCGAATTCCGAAGGTGGGCGAGCTGTCACGCAAGGAGCGCGACGATTTGCGTCTGCTGTATCCGCAGAAGTTGCAGACGCAGAAGATCAAGGTGCTCGACGACTTCAAGCGGCTCGAGAAGTCGTTCCCCGAGGAGATGGCGAAGGTACGCGCGGCCTCGGGTGCGGCGGAGGGCGACCTGCTGGTGCTTGTCGTTGCGGATGGCGAAGATGTGCCCGAGCAGAAGGTGATTGGCAAGCGCCTGCCCGCCCGTGATCGGCAGATATTTGAGGCGGCGGGCCAGGTACGGCTGGCGCTGGCGCAGCAGTTTGCGTCGCGACATGGTGCGTTCGAGAGGAAAGGCACCGCCGAAGACTACAAATTCCTCTGGGTTACAGATTTTCCAATGTTCGAGTGGGACGAGGAGACGAAGACCTGGGTGGCGGCGCATCATCCCTTCACCTCTCCGCATGAGGACGACCTGAAGGCGGGCCGGTTGACCAGCGATCCGGGCTTGGTGCGTGCACTGGCGTATGACATCGTGCTGAATGGGACGGAGCTTGGCTCGGGCTCGATCCGTATCCACCAGCAGGAGGTGCAGAAAGAGATCTTTCGCGCACTCGGGATGACGGACGAAGAGGCGAAGGAGCGCTTTGGTTTCTTTCTGGAAGCGCTCACCTACGGCACGCCGCCGCATGGCGGTATTGCGCTGGGGCTGGACCGCATCGCGATGATCCTGGCGGGTGCGCCGAGTTTGCGCGAGGTGATTGCCTTCCCCAAGACCGCCAAAGCGATCGACCTGATGGTCGATGCGCCGACGCTGGTCTCGGATAAGCAACTGCGCGAGTTGCATATACGGCCGGTGCTGAAGGGATAGCTCGGCAGCTGCTCTTAGTGGCCGACGCGCAGGTGGGGATACCAGGTCATTTGTACGGAGGTAGTAAAGTCGCTCTGCCGCCCCGGTGCGAGCACCGGCACGCTCCACCGTTCATACTGCGCCAGCGCGTTCAACTCCAGATCCTTTTTCACGCGCACGATGGCGTTGGCTGCGACCAGGTTCTGGGTAGTGCCGCCGGGCACGAAGTCTTTTGCGGACTTAGCGTTGCGGTAACTCAACTGAATGCTCTCTTGCGGTGAGAGCCAATAGGTGAGCCACCCCTGGTAGCCCTTACCCTCGCGCCCGATCCAATTGCCGAACATGTATCCCTTGTTGGTGTAGACGTCCTTATAGATTCCTTCATAGTAGATGTAAGTGCCTCCTATGCTGCGCGATGTAGGAGGGTCGGTGTAAACCGCTTCGGCGCGGAAGGCGAGCTTTGGCGCGCCCGGAAAGTGCGAGATATAGATGCCCGGGTTGATAGCGGCGTGGCGCGGTGCATCCACCGGCGATACATCATCGTGAATGATGGAGTCGGAGTAAAGCGTGACCCAGTTGCGTAGAAACGGCAGCCGATAGTTGAAGTCGAAGCTGGCGTGGCGCGCCCCGGGATCTTCTCTCGACGACTTTACTTCAGGCGAGACGTTCTGGAAGCTGGTGAAGCTGTTCCAGAATGAACCGAAGGTGAGCGGGACGTGGCCTTCGCCGGCAAACACCACGACGCGGGAAAACCCAAATTCCAGATTGCGAGTTGGCTTGAAGTTGATCTTCTGCGCGTGCACCCAAGGCGCGTTGGGATAACGATGGCCCTTCAAGTCACCGAATATGAACTGGTAGCGAAACGGGCCAAGCACCCTGGAGAGCAGAGGAATCTGCAGTGGCTCGATGCGATTGATGCTGAATTCGTAGATCGGCTCTGCATTGATGCTCCAGGCCATCGCGCCGCCTTCGCCAGGTCCCCACCAGTTCTCGGTTTTGCCAACGGAGATTTCGTGATTCAGGATGTGGTACGAGAGGGTTGCGTCGATCAGGCGAAATTCATTGGTTGTGTCGACGGGGATCGGCGGCAGCAACGCGGCATTGTCCATGGTTGCAATTGTCTGCCGCACGCTTAGCGGATATGCGGCGCGTCCGGGTGCATGCTCGTACTCGCCGCGTACTTTCAATGAAAGGCGGACATCTTCCGCCCGCGCGCTGAAGCCGGTCAGCGCGTTGAAGCCACCTTCATAGGCGCGGCCATAGTCATTGATCAGGGTCGAACCGAAGTGCGCTGAGTCATTGAGTGGGCGGCCTGCGATGTACATGGCGCCCGCATAGAGACGATCGAGCTCTGCGTGCCCGTTGAAGCGGTCGGGATCGAGCGCGTCGCGATCATCGGAGAGCTCCTTCGCGAGGACATCAAAGGTCTGGCGGGCCTCCAGGTTGCCGGGTGTGGGGGCGTCGTCGAAGATCTTTGCCTGTGACTCCTGCAGCATATGGAGGCAGCTGAGGCGCGTCCACGGGCGTAGTCCGAGAAAGGCAGTATCGAGGTAACCCAGGCCATAGAGCCGCTCCATCGCCGGGTAGATCCAGCTGTCCATGGAGATGTAAACGGACCCGGAGATGTGGTCATAGTTTGGCGAGAGGACGACCGGAGCGGCAGACTGCTGGGCGTAGGAGGTGAGGGTGAAGAACAGCGCGGCGGCCATTGCCGCGAAAGCAGGCAGACGACGACTCAGGGGAACACCTCGAATGCAAGACTGCGTCACTATTGATCTTACTTGGTCGACTTACGATTGCCGAGCCACAGGCGCCTGACCATAGGTGACCTGGCCCCCTCGCAGGGTGAGATGGACCTTGCCGGGCAAGGACCAGCCGTCGAAGGGGGTGTTGTGCGAACGGGACCGCGATTCCCTCGCTCGGAAGGCCCACTCCGTCTCCGGCGCGAGCAGCACCAGGTCCGCGCTGGCACCGACGGCCAGCGTACCCGCGGCGAGTCCAAGAAGGGCCGCGGGGCGCGCACTGAGCAGAGCAAGCACCTGAGGGAGCGGCATGCCGTGCTGACGATGCAGCACGGCGAGACTGAGGCCAAGCGATGTCTCCAGCCCGGTGATGCCGTTGGGTGCGCGCTCGAACTCCTGCTCCTTCTCGTGCGCGGCGTGAGGAGCATGGTCGGTGGCGATACAGTCGATGGTGCCGTCGAGCAGTCCCGCGATCATGGCCTCGCGGTCCTCGGCGGCGCGAAGAGGTGGATTCATCTTGGCGCGGGTGTCGTATTCGCCGATGGCCTCTTCCGTAAGCACGAAATGGTGCGGCGTCACCTCGCAGGTAACGTGGAGTCCGCTCTTGCGCGCCGCACGCACATGGTCCAGTGCTTTCTTCGTGGAGAGATGGGCAACGTGCAGATGCGCGCGATCGTCGTTCAACTCGCGGAGCAGTTCTATGTCGCGCGCCACGATGCCGGCCTCGGCTTCGACGGGCATGCCGCGCAGACCCAGGCGGAAGGCAAGAGGCCCCGCGTTCATGGAGCAACCGCCGGTCATGCGGGTGTCCTCGGCGTGCTGGATCACCGGCAGTCCTGCAGCAGTGGCAGCCCGCAGCACAGCGCGCATCGTGTCATCTTCCAGGATTGGCTTGCCGTCATCGCTTACCGCGACTGCGCCGTCGGCGTGCAGGGCTGCATAGTCGGTTAGCGTTTCACCCATGCTGCCGACGGTGGCCGCGCCGATGGGATAGACGCGTGCCTGTGCGCCCCGCTCGGGCGCCTGCATCCATTGCGTGATCTCGGCGGAGTCGTTGACGGGGATGGTGTTGGGCATCGCAGCGACGCTGGTGAAGCCGCCGGCTGCAGCGGCTGCGGTACCACTCGCGATGGTTTCCTTGTAGCTCTGGCCGGGCTCGCGGAGGTGGACGTGGATGTCGACCAGTCCGGGGGTGACGATGAGACCAGTCGCGTCTATGACCTGCACGGTTTGCGGGTCGAGATTGAGCTTCGCGTCCACGGCGGCGACACGGCCGCTCTCGATCAAGAGATCGCGCGGTGCATCAATGTTGCCGGCGGGGTCAATGAGATGACCGCCCCTGATCAAAATCCTGTTCACACCGTTATTCATACGGAGACCGCCTCCGGCATCGCGTCGAGAGCGCGAGCAATGAGCGCGGTGCGTACAGCAACCCCGTGGCGCACCTGCTCCTCAATCGCGGATTGCGTGCCGTCGGCGACTTCGCTGGTGATCTCGAGGCCGCGAATCATAGGACCGGGGTGCATCACGAGCGCGCGGGGCGCGTTCTCTGCCAGGCGAGCTGCGTTCAACTGGTAGTTGGCGATGTAGTCGTCGAGATTCAGCTCCACTCCGGCCAGCCGCTCCTTCTGGATGCGCAGCATCATCACCACCTGCGCACTGCGCATCGCATGCCCGAAGTTCCTTTCGACAGAGATGCCCGGACCGATGTTGGCTGCGCATTCGGGGAGCAGCGCCTTCGGTCCGCACAGGATGACGCGTGCGCCGAGCCGGGGGAGCAGTTCGGCATTCGATCGTGCCACCCGGCTGTGCAGAATGTCGCCGGTGATCAGCACCGTAATGCCGGCCAGCGTGCTCTCGTCGATCTCTGCGTCGGTGTGCTGTGGCTTCAAACGGTGCAGGATGGTGCGCAGATCGAGGAGTGCCTGCGAGGGATGTGCATGCATGCCATCACCCGCATTCAACACGGGCAACTGGGTGACACGGTCCAGCAGATAGGGCGCGCCGGAGTTGGGATGACGCAGGATGATGCACTCTGCACCAAGAGCGCGGAGGGTGAGACCGGTGTCCTTGAGGCTCTCGCCTTTTTCAATGCTTGAGGAGAGCGCACTGACGAGTGTGGTGTCTGCGCCGAGGCCTTTGGCCGCCAGCTCGAAGGAGGTGCGGGTGCGAGTGCTGGACTCGTAGAAGAGGAGCGCCACGCGGCGTTTGGCCAGCCGATGGGCGCGTCGCAAGGGGTCTTCCGTCTCGAGGAAGGAAGCTGCCTGCATAAGAGCGGCAATGTCGGGAACTGAGAGATCGCCGGTAGAGAGCAGCGACCGGCGCCGCGAAAGAATGGGATGTTGACTAATCAACCCGCTCCACCAGCAGCACCTGCTCGTCGCCGTCGATCTCTTGCAGTTTGACTTCGACGATCTCGCGCGAAGTGGTCTGCACCTTGCGGCCGACGAAGGTCGCTTCGATAGGCAGCTCGCGATGCCCGCGATCGATCAGGGTGAGGAGTTGCACACGGCGTGGACGGCCGTGGTCGAACAGGGCGTCGAGCGCGGCGCGGATGGTGCGGCCGGTGTAGAGCACATCGTCGACCAGCACGATATCGCGGGCATTCACATCGAAGCCGATGGCGCCCGCCTGGACGACCGGGCGTATGTCGCGCGTGGAGAGATCATCACGGTAGAAGTTGATGTCCAGCACGCCGGTATCTACCGGATGCTTCTCAATCTTCGCGATCATCTGGGCGAGGCGCTGGGCGAGCGGCACGCCGCGCCGCTTGATGCCGACCAGCCCGAGACCATCTGCGCCGGAGTTCTTCTCCACGATTTCGTGTGCCAGCCGGACGAGCGTGCGATCGATCTCCGAGGCTGACATAATGCGGCCTTTTTCGCGCAGTTGTAGCGTAGAGAGGGTCATAGGGGTGCGGGTTCCTGACGATGATACGAGGTGGCGCAGACCCGAGCAACCCTCGGGCGGCCTACTGCGCTGGAGAGCGGCGTGAGAGCCGCGCGCCCAGCATGCCGCCCAGGCCGGCGAGCAACACAATGCCGAAGGCCAGGGCCGCGGTGTAGAAGAAGGTGTAGGTGACGCGCCCGTCCGGGGAGAGGAAGAAGTCCAGCATGGCGCGTGCCTGCTGGGCATTCACGCTGTTGGACTGCGCCATCCGCTGCGTCGCTTCCGCGGATTGCTGCACCTGCATAACGAACTGCGCATCGAGGGTCGAGCCCTGGTGGAGCGAATAGCGCTCAAAGAGCTGCCAGCCGGCCAGGCCGAAGGCAGAGACGTAGGCGGCCAGCAGGCCCAGCAGAGATCCGATGCGGAAGCCCGTCTTTCCGTCCAGCGGGCTTTGCGGCCTGCGCCGGCGATACAGCGAGATCAGGATAATGGGCCCAGCGATGACCATGGGAAAGAAAAAGGGTGCCACCAGCCCCACGGGGATCGCAATCCAAAGAGCGAGCCGGATCACGCTCTGCCAATCGATGGCACGGTCGTGCGCGAAGGAGTGGATGGGGCCCGGGGCGGATGTCTCCGTTGTCTCCTGCGGCGGGGCGACCAGAAGCTGTGGAGCGGCGCAGTGGGGACAGAAGCTGGCGTCGTCTTCGAGCGTCGCGGAACAGCGGTGGCAGTGGGCAACCATCACTGTTGAAGCTACAGGAAGCGCCAGTCGGGGGCAATTTGCCGGGAAGAGGGGCTCAGTCGGTCTCGCGGTCCTTCTTCCAGGTTTCGGCAGGAAGATCGAGCGCGATCAGCGTGAATTTCGTGGGCCCACTGGCCGAGGCCGCGTCGTCCTTGTCGAAGGCGACGATGTGTTGGTGGCGCCTCGAACCAGCCCGCAGGGTCAGGCCGTGGTCGCCGGTGTCCATCTTGACGTGATGGTCCTTGTCGTTCTCCGAGCAGGTCAGCCCCTCTGAGGTCTTCTCCGGGGTTCCGACCGGCTGATCATCCCGGCATTCAATGACATCGCCGTAGCGGCCGAGCGACTTGCGGTAGTAGGCAAGCACCTTATCCCGATCGTCGCTGCTGTTGAAGTGCGCGACCTGGATCCGCATCTTCCACTCACCGAAGCCGAGCTGCACATCGGCATCCTTGTCGCCATCGTGGTCCGGCTGGGGTGTCGCGCCGGGATAGACCGCGATTCCGATGCTGCCAGAGGGCTTATCCGCGTTCACGTGGATGTTGCCGAGCGGCGTGTCGATCTTGACCTTCTTGTCCTCGCCGTGTGCGCCCTTATCAACGTTGATGGAGCATCCGACCGTCGCAAGCGGCAGCGCGAGGAGCAGGAGCGAGACGGCTACGCGGTGTGGTGCGGGCATGGCGAAAAATCCCTCCGCCAGCAAGATACGCCAGGCGGCCATGTCGCGTTCCGAAAATCCTTGAGGCTGTTCCCCTGCGAAAAAGGTGCTATCCATCGCGATCAGCGCCTATACTGCCGGGGAAACGTGATGCGGCCCGGGCCGGCAGTGCGAGTCGTTCGCATCCAACGAGTTAGCGAATTCATGGCGAGCAAGTCCTCCACAGCGGCGACCAGAGCGATGCCCAAGGCGGCCAAGAAGGCGGCGGAGCGGCACGCGCCGACGCGCCACAAGAAGCAGGCGCTACCGGAGATACCGGATAAGCTTTACTACCGGATCGGCGAGGTGGCCCGGCTGTGTGCAGTGGAAACGTACGTACTGCGCTTCTGGGAGACAGAGTTTCCGCAGCTCAAGCCCAACAAGAGCGGCGCGGGGCAGCGGCTGTACCGCCGGCGGGAGGTCGACCTGGCGCGGCGGATCCGTCATCTGCTCTACGAAGAGGGCTACACCATTCCGGGCGCACGGCATGCGATCCAGGCGGAGACGCGCAAGCCGGCCGAGAGCGGGCAGTTGCGGCTGGCCGAAACCGGCCCGGCTCCAAAGCTGGGCAAGCTGCGGACGGAGCTCAAGGAGATTCTGGGAATGCTTTCCACTGCTCCCAATGTGCAACGGGCGCAGCCGGCGGAGGCTTCGCGCGCGCCGCGGCGCGGAACCAAGGCTTCCCGCGGTCCGGAGCTTTTCGACTAGATCACTGCCGAGTGGGCCAGCGTTGATGTATGCGGCATGCCTGTGACGGCGGACCCTTGCACCCTCCGTCTTCGTGAGAGGAATCTGGTTTGTTCGCGCGGCGAAGGAATCTTTTAGCGGATGCGGCTTGTGCGACGGCTAGAAGCGTTGCGCCATGGCGTCGTCTTCAGTTTCCAGGCTGGAGATCACCGGCCGCTGGGTCATGAAGCGCTCAAGGGCCTGCATGGCGCAGCCTTTTCCACAGAGGTGGCGCATTTCGGGATTGCGGCTCTGGCCTGCGCTCCAGGGCATGACGGAGAAGCGCTGCGGCACCTGATCATCTTCGTCGCAGGCGCAGTCGGCGTGGGAGAGCATCCACCAGTGATTGGCGTCGCCCTTGGTGGTGCCACAGATATCGCAGGTGAAAGAAACGTCCCAGACCATGAAGACCTCCGTCCTACCGGTACGCAGGTGCTGCGCAAAGGGCAATGCAGGCGAACCGGGGCTGGCGAACATGGTAGCGTGAAGGCATGGCGATTCCTACATTCCCGAAGGCGGGGTTGATTTCGTCGGTAACCGCCGGGCGCCGCCACGTCAGAGGAGTTGGGTTGTGACGTGCACTGAATGTGCTTCATCCAGCTTTCGGCTGTCGCGGTTCCGGTGGAGTGACCTGGAACGGCTGGCGCTCCTGCAATATCCGGTGCGCTGCCGGAATTGCCGCAGGCGGACTTTTGTCGGCCTCCCGCTGGCGCTTGCGCTGTATCAGGCGCGTCGGGCAAAACGGAAGGTCAGCGGAGCGGTCTGACAGCCGTCGCGAGAGGCCAGCGCCCGTCCTGAAACGGTCCCGTGGAAGGTCAGTGCGTGCATCAGGATGGCATGGCGCGGCGCGCGGCGGTTGCCTCGAGTCTCCATTCGCGAATGCGGCGATTTTTTGAGGCCGTGAACCTGCGCACTAGATGGCGGAGGAGCAGCCGGGCGCGTTCGGGCTCGGTCTTGCGTTCGCGCCAGGCGTTTTTGAGCAGCCTCTGGCAATAGACGAGATTGCGGGGAAAAGAGCGGTAGACGGTAAAGAAGGCATCTTCCGCAGCCAGCAGATTTGCATATCGGCTGAGAGAGATGCCACCGGCCATCAACGAGACATGATGCTCCAGCCGGAGATCCTGTGCGAGCCAGACGCTGAATCCTTTTTTCGCCAGCATGTGACAGAGGTAGCGATCCGAGAAGTCGAGCCAGAAATCGGGATCGTAGCCGCCGACTCGCGAAAAGGCTTCCAGCCGAAGAAGAAGCCCGGTATTCACAAGCACCAGTTCTCTGCTTTCTTCTCCGTTGAAATCTGCGGGTGGATCGATAGATCTTCCTCCACGGGTAGTGACCTTGGGTGAGATTCGTGCCTCACCCATCACGACGCTGGGGGCGACGGCTGCGATGCGATCCTCGGCTGCCAGGCGCTGGCTATAGTCGCGCATACGGGCGAGAAATTCCGGTGGCAGGGTGGTGTCCTGATCGAGAAGCAACAACCACTGCGCTCCATATTCAGCAGCTAATTCGGCAGCGCGGTTGTAGGCGCCGGCTACCCCGAGGTTTTCGCCGGTGTGCCAGTACTCCAAAGGAAAACAGAGGCCACGCGGGACTGGGCTGCTGCGAGGGCTGTTGTCCCAGACCAGCGTCGCGAAGTCTTCGCGGAGCTGCGGGTCGAGGGCGAAGCACCTATCCAGGCTGTGGATCACTGGAACGTTCTCTATCGCCGTCAGGTACTGCACCACAACGATGAGAATTTGCGCCGGCACAGCGCTATTTTAGTCGAGGGGTTTTCCCGGAACGGCCGAGTCGATGGCTCGAAATTACCGAGCGAACGTGGAAGCGTTTTCTGGAGAGCTGGCGTGCAGCGGGTTCTTCTGCCGCAGGTGGAAGCAGAAGATGAGTTCGCCGAGCATCTGGCGCTGATAGGTGTAGGGCGCAAGTGCACGCTCGAGTGCAGCCTCGCACTCCGGTCCGTGTAGTTCGATACTCAGATTCCGGACCTGGGGCAGCCAGCGCTCGGCGTCCTTCAGCAGGAGTTCGACCTCCGCACCTTCGATATCGATCTTGAGCAGATCGATGCGGGTGAAGCCAGCGAGCTCCATCAATGCGGGGATATCCCAGCCTTCCACGAGATCCGCCGGATTGTCGCCGGGCGCGGCCTCGCGCACGTGGGCATCGCCTTCATTCTGCCGGCGAACCAGCGCGAGCGCTGTGCGTCGCCACCACACGCCTCCCTTCACTACCGTAGCGCGATCACCGTAAGGATGAAGGTTCGCTTCGAGCGAGGGATAGTTGTCGGGATTGGCTTCGATGGCGACCACTCTGGCGCGCGGGAAGACGTTCAGAAACCAGACACTGGCCAGACCGGCATTGCCGCCGAGATCGATCACTGTGGCCACATCGAGTCCTCGGACGGGCGCGAACTCCTGGTCGAGAAAGATCTGGCCGAAGAAGAACGGGTCGCTGCGTCCGTCCCGGAGGGAGAGCGGATGTTGGAGGCTCTTGAGTCGCAGGCGATGGATGGTTTGCCGGGTGTCCCCCGATTTGCGTCGCAGGTTTGCCGAGAGGAAGAAGAGGGCGGCGGCCGATCCGTAGCGACGCAGGGCGATCCAGGTCTGCGAGACGATGAGCTTGATGCCGTTTGGAGTCATAGGAGGAGCGGCGGATCGGCCTGTTGGCACCGATCATACGCGAGGTGCGAGGACGGAAGGCAGACCGTACCACGACAAGCCACCAGTCTGACGGAAGCAGCGTGTGTGCGCGAAGACGTTGATGACGAGCGGCACGGTTGACCAGGAGCGGTGGCCTTTCCGCAATGCCAGCGGAATAAATGTGCGCATCGTGCCTGAAGCTCTGCGAGTCATTTGTCAATCCAAAGGCGAGCGTGACCTCAGAGATACCGTTCAGTATGCTTGCGACTACTGGCACGCAAAGGAGTGCAGGCGTTGACGAAGAAGATTGGTTACCTGGCGGCGATTGCGGCGCCCATTCTCTGCTTCTATGCGATCCTCGCCCATTACCTGATCAACATTCCCCTCGGGGATGACTATGAGACCGTGCTCCCATTCATGGCGCGTATTGCGACGATGGACTGGCTGCACCGGCTTGGATACGTCTTCCAGTTCCAGCACAACGAGTACAAGCTCATCTTCGAAAACGCGGTATTCGCGGTTCAGTACGCCGTCTTTGGGCACCCTGACTTCATCATCCTCTGCTTACTTGGCGATCTTCTGGTGCTGGTTTTATTCCTGGGCATCTGGCGCTATCTGATGCCAAACATCGATCTGGATCAAAAGCTGATGACGGCTGTCCCCATCGCTTTTGTGCTCTTCGAGCTGCGCTACGCCGAGACTCTGAACTGCAGCATGGCGGCCCTGCAGAACATCTCAGTACTTGTTTTTTCCCTCTTTTGCATTGCTTGCCTCACTCGTTCTCATGACTGGATCGCCTGCCTGCTCTTCGCGTTGTCCATAGCGAGTTCCGGAAACGGCTTCATTATTCTCCCGATTGGCATATGGCTCATGGCGACGCGGCGCGCGTGGCCACAACTGGCAGCTTGGATTGCGGTCTTCGCGACGATGGCCGCGGTCTATTTCGTCCATTATGTGCGTTACTCGCCCAACAACTCTCCGGTGACGCTGATGCGCATGATCCAGCATCTCAATCCCATCTATACGCTCTCGTATATGGGGTCGTTGATCGGCCTGCAATGGATGATCTCCGCCTCCGTTGGGGCGGCTCTGCTGTTAGTTTTCGTGCTGATGATCAGGAAGCGCTACCACCGCGTGAATGCGACCGTTTTCTACTTTGCGATCTTTCTCATCGTCACGGCTGTCGCCGTTGGGGGCATTCGGAGTGACCTCGGGCTCTACCAGAGCTTTACTGGAAGATACCGAATCTACTCGGTACTGCTCATGGTTTGCAGCTATATCTTTGCCATGGAGACCGGCAAGCGTTGGTTTCGTCCGGCGCTGGTCACCTCGATTCTCCTCTGCATTATGGGTGACGTGTACGGCCATTTTTATTACAAGCGCCAGACCAGGGAGATGTTGGAAGAAGCCGTGATCTACTCGCAGGGCGCGTGCGGCAATGACGCTCTATGCAACAAACGCCACCAGGGGCTCGTAGAAGCCAGAAACATCTATCGTCTACCTTCTATTGACCTCCGCGGCGTCACGGGAGGAACGGCGAGCAACGCAGCCGTTAGCCGCTAGAGCCACCAGCCGGGCGCGAGGCGGCGCATGGTGGCGCGGAAGAGATTCGTGAGGCGTTGTGCGGGGTGCGAATAGGAGCGGCTGCGATGCGCGGGCTGTCCTACGGGGTCAACGCTGCGCGGAAAGCGCAGCAGGCGGGGATGTTCGGCGCTCTGCTGGAGTTGTGAAAGCTCCTGGTAAAAGAAGGATTCCATCCAGTGGCGGCTCTCCGCCATCCGGTCGTATTGCGTCTGCAGATGGGCCGCGTAGAAGTCGTGCGAGAAGAGGATGAGCTGGGTGCCGACGAAGGGTATGCGGTGCTTCTTCCACGGTGTGAGCCAGGCGCGCGCATCCGCGACGAAGTCGAAGCCGTCGGGGACGTGATCGAGGAGGTTGCTGAGCGCCGGGAAGGTGAGCCGGCCGGTGACCTTGATCATGTGTGTGGTTTCGCGCCGCAGGCGGCTCTGCTGCAGGCCGAGGTCGAGCATGCGCATTTCGGCGTAACCGTAATGGCTGGTCTCCGGATACCAGTTGCAGTTGAGGCTGATGAATTCCGTCACCTTGTGCAGTGGATTCTCGGAGTCGGCGATGGCTTCCAGGCTGTCGAGCGGGTAGCCGGAGTTTTCGATGAAGAGGATGCGGCGGGTGCGCGGGTCAGGATAGTAGAGCCAGAAACGGAGCGCTTGCTGGTAGTCCAGGAGCCGTATGGCGGGGTCAGCGCGGTCGATGCGATAGTGACCGGCGCTGGGATCGATGCATGCCGTCATCACCAGCAGGTACTCGTTTGAAGGCATACGCAGCCATGGTAAATGAGGGTTTCGCCTGCTCGACGCAGTCCTCGATGCACTCATGGATGCGTTGCGAGCGCGGAAGTTAGGGAAGTCGATCGCTGGTTGAAGGAGCGATTTGCCTCTAAGGCAAAGTGAATCCGGGCCAGCCGTTCGGAGAAACGAATAACTCACGGGTGTGGTCGCTCTGCCATGCGTCGATCTGTGCGGACCAGTCAGGAGCGAGCTGGGTGCCTAACCAGCGATGGAAGTAGATGTATTCGAGTGTGCCGCTGAGGAGAAAACAGGCGAGCAGAACGCTCCCCAGCCTTCTCCGCAGGCGTGAGTTTTCGGCGTTTGTGACGCCAAGCACCAGGCTGAGTCCAATCAGGACCTCGGAGGAGAACGCGTAACGCTCAGAGACACTGAAGGTTCCGCCCAGGGCTCCGTACATGGCGAAAAGAGCCAGCCAGCCCGCTACAGCCAACAGCCACTTTGAGCTTCTGCCGGGTGAGATCCACAAGAGAAGCGCGATGAAGCAGCCATCCACGACGGCCCAGAGGAGGATGAAGGGCCAGCTCAGGGGCAGGTGCCAGGTAAGCCGGGCACCCCAATAGCGGCTTGGCTGGCCCAGGATGGTGACCATGGCCGCGGTTTCGCCTAGCTTGCTGAAGAACGAAGGAATGAGATAGCGGACGAGGAGTACAGGCGCGATGCCCTTTGGCTGGAATGAGAGTTCGCGCGCGCCCGTGCTTAGCTGACTGGCTACGGCAGCGAACTGGATAACGGTGCACAGGAGAAGAAGCGCGCTCTGGGCGATGGCATCCTTCGATCTGTTCAGAAAGGCGCGGAGCAAATAAAACGGCGTGATGCAGGCGACTACCGGCCCGGTGAGCCCCCCGAGAAGCAGAGTGCCGTAGCGCGCAACGCGAAGACGGCTGTCCTCGGAAAGGAGAATGACTGCCGCACAAATTGCGAAATAGAACTGAGTGTTGATCGTATTCAGCCACGATTCCAAATTGCATGCCAGCAGCAGCACGGCAAGCGCGAGGCCTTTGCTCTTCAGGCTCTCGAAGGCCTCGCATTCCACGATCAGAAAGGCACTCAGCACCTGCGCCAGGAAGGCACACCAGGTGAGAACGATAGCGGCATGGGAGAGGGGAAAGACACGCGCCGCCACGATCCCGCACAAATTTGCCCAAAGCGAGTAATAACCGAGATGAGGAGCCAGGAGTGCGCGCATGGGTGGATGGATCCAGGCGTAGCGCAAATACACGGACCCTTCTTCGGCGAAGATGCGCCCGTGGATCATCAAGGCAGGAGAACGGAGCGCGACACATAGCGCGTACACGGCCAGCAAAAGACCCTTTTGTTTCTTGAGCGTCATGTTCACTGCAGAGTACCTGATCAACCGGTGGGGATAGAGAACAAGCTTCCAGCTGGAACAAAACGGGCGGCGTGAGCGTACTTCTATTGCAATGCCATAGGAGGTATGACAGGATTCATATGGGTAGCGCATAGGAGATGGCATGGGTGACAGGGCAGATGTGTGGCAGGGAACGCTGGCGCTGATGGTGCTGAAGACGATCGAGGCGATGGGGCCGATTCATGGATACGGTATTGCACGGCGCATCGAGCAGACCAGCGGCGATCTGCTGTCACTGAATTACGGAACGCTCTATCCGGCTCTGCTGAAGTTGGAGCAAGAGGGCGCGATTGCCTCCGAGTGGGGCGCTTCGGAGAACAATCGTAAGGCGAAGTTTTACAAGCTGACGCGCGCGGGCCGGAAGCGACTGGAGCAGGAGGCGCGCGAGTGGGAGCAGGCGACGGCGATTGTGGCGCGGTTCTTTAGACCGGGAGAGGAGCCAGCATGAGACAGATACGAGCTTGGTGGCAACGGATGCGTGGGCTTTCCCGCGATTCTTCCCGCGAGCGGGAGATGTCGGATGAGATTGAGAGCCACATCCAGATGCAGGCGGAGGAGAATCAGCGCGCGGGCATGTCGGCCGAGGAGGCGCGGCGGCGGGCGATCCTGAAGATAGGCGGTGTGGAACGGACGCGGCAGGCCTATCGTGAGCGCGACACGCTGCCGCTGATCGAAAATCTGCTGCAGGATTTGCGCTTTGCTTTCCGGCAACTGGTGAAGAATCCCGGTTTTGCGCTGACGGCGATCCTGATTTTGACGCTGGGGATTGCGGCGAGCGCGGCGTTGTTTGCCTTTGTGGATGCGGCGCTGCTGAAGCCGCTGCCCTACTACCAGCCGCAACGACTGGCTGCCGTGTACGAGAGCGCCGCGGCATTCGCGCATTCGAATCTTTCGTATCCGGATTATCTGGACTGGAAGCGGATGAACAAATCGTTCCAGTCGCTGGATGCATGGTCAGGCACGGGCTATGCGCTGCGCACACACGACGGTGTAGAACCGGTCCCAGCCATACGGGTGACAGATGGATTCTTCCGCACGCTCGGCGTCGTGCCGATACTGGGGCGCGATTTCTTTGCAGGTGAGGATCTGCCGAGCGGACCGCGCACCACGATGATGAGCTACACAACCTGGCAGCATCGCTTCGGCGGACGACGGGACATCATTGGACAGCCCGTTTCGTTGAGCGATGTTCCTTACACGGTTGTGGGTGTACTGCCGAAGGGGTTCAACTTCGCGCCGCGCGGCACGCCGGAGTTCTGGACGCCGTTCCATGCGGAGAGCGAGTGCGACCTGCGGCGGAGCTGCCACGGCATGTATGGGGTGGGGCGGCTGAAGGATGGTGTGTCGCTGGCGCAGGCCCAGCAGGATCTGCAAGGCATCGCAGCGCAACTGGCGAAGGTGTATCCGGGCTCAAATGGCGGGCAGGGCGCGGCAATCATGCCACTGAGCGAAGACGTTGTGGGAAAAGTGCGGCCAATTCTGCTGGTGTTGCTGGCGGGCGCGGGACTGCTGTTGCTGATTGCCTGCGTGAATGTAGCGAGTCTGCTGCTGGTGCGAGCGGAAAGCCGCCGGCGGGAGATGGCGGTACGCGGGGCGCTTGGCGCGTCGCCGATGCGGCTAGCGCGGCAGTTTCTAACCGAAGGTCTGGCACTGGTGGCGATCGGCAGCGTGCTGGGACTTGGTGTGTCGCTGGGTGTGATGCAGGTGCTACTGCGGTCGATCCCGAAACAGGGTATGGAGCAGATGCCATACCTGGAGGGCCTGGGACTAAACCTGCACGTGGTGCTCTTTACGCTGGCGATTGCGGCGGTGGCGACGGTGCTGTTCGCGCTGACGCCGCTGGTGCGGCTGCCGACGCGGGAATTGCACGACGGATTGAACGAAGGCGGACGCGGTGCGGCGGGGACGCTATGGCGGCGGCTGGGGTCGAACATGGTGGTGGCGGAGCTGGCGATTGCGATGGTGCTGCTGGCAGGCGCCGGGCTGCTGGGCAAGAGCCTCTATCGGCTGCTGCGTGTGGAACTCGGCTTTGCGCCGGACCACCTGGCGACCTTCGAGGTCTCAGGTTCGGATGCTGTGTACGGCAAGGACGAGGATGTCCGGCGACTGGACCGCCAACTCGTCGATCGATTGAACGGTGTACCGGGCGTTGCATCCGCTGTGCTCACGTCTGTGGGACCGGTAGGCTTCAATGGCAATACGGACTGGCTGCGTTTCGAGGGCCTTCCATATAACGGCGAGCACAACGAGTCACTGGAGCGCGATGTATCACCGGACTATTTCAAGACGATGAAGGTGAAGCTGCTGAGCGGCCGCACCTTTACTTCGGATGACGACGCAAAACATCCGAAGGTGGCGATCATCAACAAGACGCTGGCGCGGAAGTATTTTCCGAACGAAGATCCGGTGGGCAAGCGGGTCGGCAATCTGGATCTGAAGCCTGATTCGATGAAGACAATTGTCGGCGTGATGGACGATTTTCGCGAGGGGCCGCTGGATGAGGAGATCTGGCCGGCGATCTATTACTCGATCTATCAGAGCCCGGATAACTACGTGTCGGCGGTTGTGCGCACGAAGGGATCGGAGGCCGCGATGCTGCCGGATCTGGCGGCGGCGGTGCGGGGGATCGATCGAGATCTGGGCGTGATCGACCAGACAACGATGAACCTGCGCATACAGGAGTCGCAGTCGGCGTACATGCATCGCTCGGCGGCATGGATGGTGGGGAGCTTCGCCGCACTGGCTGCACTGCTCGGCGTTGTCGGACTGTATGGCGTGGTTGCGTACTCAGTGGGACAGCGCACACGGGAGATCGGCGTGCGCATGGCGCTGGGCGCTCAACGGGGCACGATCTACGGACTGGTGCTGAAAGAGGCAGCGAGATTGACCGCACTCGGAGTGGCGGCCGGCCTCTTATGTTCGGTGGCGGTGCTGTCACTGATGGGCAAACTGCTCTTTCAGGTGAAGGCGTGGGATGCGCCGACGCTCGTGGGTGTGTCGCTGCTGCTGGGCGTTGCGGCGCTGGTGGCGAGTTACTTGCCGGCGCATCGTGCGGCTTCGGTGAATCCGGTGGACGCGCTCCGGGCAGAGTAGTGCTGGCTGCGCGGGCGGAAGCGCCTTCGGCGCGCTCCGTTGGGTTCGCTCCTGGACGCTCATGGTTGGATTTGTGCGCGTGACAAAACAGAATCGACGATCTTCGCTTCGGTCAGGAGGATACTGTTTCGTTGTCTCGCGTAAGCCGCTCGATGATGTTGCGATGGTGCGGGTACTGCGCGGTGAGCGCTTCGCGTGTTGCCATCTCAAAGTCGGAGAAGTCGAAGCCGGGCGCGACGGTGCAGCCGACGAGTGCCCAGGTGTTTGGCTGGCGCAACGATGAGCCGAACCAACAGCCGGCGGGAACGACGGCCTGAAAATCTTCGCCGGACGTGGGATCGCTGCCGAGAAGAAGCTCCGCGTATTTCCCACTGGGCTCGATGAGGTGCACGACGAGGGCGGAGCCGGCGTAAAAGTGCCAGACCTCGTCCGAGCGCAGACGGTGGAAGGCGGAGAACTGATCGCCGGCGAGGAGAAAGTAGATTGCGGTTGAGGCAGCGCGGTCACCCATATAGCCGGGAAGCGCTGCATGCGGCAAGATGAGCGGAGCGCGGTAGGTCTGGCGATACCATCCGCCTTCGGGATGCGGCTCGAGGCGGAGGCGGTCGATCCAGTGTTGGGCTGTGTTCATCGTGCGCTCTCCATCCACAATAACCGGATAACTGGACAGATTGCTTCGTTGCGTGTCTGATGCTGGGCATGCGTCCGAAGCATGTCCTGGTTGCGCTCCTGGTGATTGCGCTGTACGTGCTCTCCCGGGTGTTGGCGCACCACTCGTCGACACCGGTCCCGTCATCGACGGCTGCACCTGCGTCGTCCCCGGCCGCTGCACCAGCATCAGCTACGACTCGTAATGGCCGGGATGTGCCGGTGCCGCAGAGCTGCACGCCGGATGTGAATCAGAAGCTGGCTGAGCTGCTGGCGCAGCATACGACGGAGAACGTGGACAACGTGATGGTGTGCGGCACGACCATCAGTCCTTCGCGCACGCAGCACGGCGGCGAGCATGGGAGCCACGAAATCCTGCCACTGCTGGTCAACCTGCCCGGAGCTGGATCGAAACAGATCCAAGTGGTAACGAATGACGATCTGGACGGCGTGGTGACGGCGCCGAAGGACGCTCTGGTGTTTGCATACGGGCAGGCCTTCTTCGATCAGGGCTCGCGGTATGAGGCGGGCATCCATGATGTGCACTGCGCTACGCATCGCGGTGCGGACAACGGATGGGTGGTGGTGAACGGCGCGAAGTCGCCCACTACCTGTGCGGCGCGCCGCTAACCGGGTTCGCCCTGCAGGTATTCGCGCATGCTGCTGCGCTGCGGATGGATTCGGAAGTCGCCGTACAGGAGCAGGCGAAGAATGGCGTCGGGGCGCAGGTGCCAGCTTGCCCAACTGAGCGGCGAGTCGCCATGAGCATCTTTGGCGTCGATCTTTGCTCCGGCATCCAGCAGCAGCTTAATCGCTTCTTCGTCGGCGAAGGCGGCGGCGCGGTGGAGCGGAGTTTCGCCGCAGGTACGGACGTCGCGCATGAATCCGCCGGTCTCCACGCCGTCGTTTGTGGCGCGGTTGGGATCGGCTCCGTGGGCAAGAAGCACGCGCATGACGCGATTGTGCGCGATGCGCTCGGTGGTGCAGAGCGCGGCGTGCAGCGGCGTCTCACCCGTCTCGGGATCCGCGCGGTTGGGGTCGGCGCCCTGCTCCAGCAGGAACTGTGCCAGCCGCCAGTGGCCGTGGAAGCAGGCGCCATTGAGGCCGAAGTCGTCGCCGAGCTCGCCAAGCGATGCGCCGTTGGCGAGCAGATGGCGGATGGCGCTGACATCGCCGTAATAGGCGCAGTGCTGCATGAGCGAGACGCCGTTGCCATCAGTCGCGGTGGCGGGGCTGCCGGCAGCGAGGTAATCGAAGACGAGGTCGGTGCGGCCGCTGGCGATCCGCTCAAACGGAGGCGTGGTTTCGGTGGGCATGAGTGGCCTCCGGGAACTTTTGGTGGCGAGCAGGCGTTCATGGTCTCACAGGGGTCGCGGGATGGGCTGGAAGCGTAAGATGTGGGCCACCGGAGGTCTGCCATGAACTTTTCGCCGAGTACGATTGCGGCGCTGGTGATTGCAGCAAGCTTCGCCGCGGGCCTCAATGTGTATGCCACGGTGCTGACGCTGGGAGTGCTGGCGCGCCTGCACTGGGCGGTGCTCCCCGGTGGCCTCGAAATGCTGGGCGATTGGTGGGTGATCGGCGCGAGCGCGACGATGTTTGCGGCCGAGTTTGTCGCGGACAAGATTCCGGGCTTCGATATGGTGTGGAATGCGCTGCATACCTTTGTGCGCATCCCGGTGGCCGCGCTGCTGGCTTATGGCGCGACGACGCATCTGTCGCCGCCAATGCAATTGCTGGCGGTGGCAGTGGGGTCAGGCATCGCGCTGGCGGCGCATGGGTCGAAGACAGCTGTGCGTGCAGCGGTTACGCCGAGCCCGGAGCCGGTGTCGAACATCGCGCTAAGCACGACCGAAGATGCAGCGGCGGTGGGGCTGAGCTGGCTGGTGACGGTGCATCCGTGGGTAAGTGCTTCGATTGCGCTGGCGGGGGTGGTGTTTGCGGTGCTCGCGGTGCGCTGGGTGGTGAAGGCTATGCGGCGGATGTTTGGGCGCACGAGTGGTGCACTGGCCGGGCCCCAGACGAAGAGTGCGTAGTTCGCGAGGAATTCGCCAGGGCTTGCCCAACTGGCGCCGTCGTGATTTGAATTCAGGCATCGGTTCGGGTGTGTTGAGTACGACCAAAGGAGGGGACCGGGATCGGGAGCAGGGTCACGACTGGAGGAGTGGATGAAAAACCACAAGATCGCAGGCGGCGGTGGCACACAGCTCCACCTTGTGGAGACCGGCAACCCGAGCGGCCGCGCAATCATGTTCATCCATGGTGTTTCGCAGTGTTGGCTCACTTGGAGCCGGCAGATGAGCTCGGATCTGGCCGATGAACACCGACTTGTCGCAATGGATTTACGGGGTCACGGACTTTCCGATAAGCCCAGGGAAGGCTATATGGAATCGAAGTTGTGGGCGGATGATGTCAATGCCGCCATTCAGGCTCTGCGACTCGATAATCCGATCCTCTGCGGTTGGTCCTACGGAGCACTGGTAATCCTCGACTACATCCGCCATTACGGCGAGGGCGACATTAGCGGGATCAACCTTATCGGTGGGGTCACGAAGCTTGGCAGTGAAGAGGCGGCATCGGTTCTCACGCCGGAATTTATCAGCCTCCTGCCAGGTTTCTTTTCCACGGAGGTGGAAGAGAGCGTGCGCAGCCTTGGGTCGCTGCTGCGGCTGTGTTTCGCGGGGGAACCCTCGGCGGAAGAACTGTACGAGATGCTGGGCTACAATCTGTCCGTTCCGCCATATGTCCGCCAAGCGATGTTCTCTCGCTCCTTCGACAATGACGATCTTCTGCCGCGAATCCGCAAGCCGGTGCTGATCACACATGGCGCGAAGGATGCAGTTGTCAAATTAACCGCGGTCGATGAGCACAAGGCCGGTTTGGCCCATGCCCAAATTCAGATAGTCGCCAGCGCGGGACACGGGCCTTTTTGGGATGATCCGGCGGCGTTCAATCAGAACCTGCGGGGGTTTTCCGAAGCACTGTAGAAGGATGGCGAACTACGGCGGCGAACCCTCGAAGAATAGATTCGTTTGATTTGAATTGGTCGGGACGGGCAGATTCGAACTGCCGACCCCTCGCACCCCAAGCGAGTGCTCCTATTTTGCGGCGAATTACCCTCACATGCCGTTATGTGCTTTTGTGCAGTGTTTATGCGGGTCTGAATCAATTCAGGAGCGGAGCCCATCCACCGTCATTTACCGTCTTTTCTTTCTAGGCTTGCTACAGTTTCCGCTACAGTCTTCGTGCTTGCTCTGGTCACGAATTGCCTTGACGCGATTAGACGAGCACGGCATTATTAACCGCGCCGGGCTGGTGTATCAGCACCGGGGCCCGGCGCTAACCACACGCCTGTAAGGAGGCATCATGGCTTCATCCAGCATAATCCCCGAGATTTACAACGACCAAACGCCCAGCCCAGATGTGGATAACCCACGTCCGCCAGATATTATTAGCGGCCGCGACTCGCGTATCAAAACAAGTGCACACTTCGCAGATGTGATAGCGGCCGGCCGATTCGCCAGTTCATTGGCCGAGGGCTACTCCGTCAACTCCGTCGCAGTTGGCATGTGCGCCCTCTCGGAAGCGGTAGGACAAGACGCCGCTTCTGTGGCGGTTGGATCCGGCGCAAAGGCTATCGTATACGGTGAGGGTGAAACCGCTGTGGGGGTGGGCTATGGAGCAGAAGCCCATGGCGTTGGAGAGCGCGGCGTCGTGGTCGTGGTTAACACGGGCTGCGATTGCAGCATTATTTCCGGGGGTCCCGGAGCGTTGCTTGTGTTCGTTCACACCCCTTCGCGCGAGGTGTGCGTTCGCACTGTTGGAGAGGACGGCATCAAGCCCTATACCAATTACACAATCTC
>DASZGZ010000104.1:0-7990 GCA_035938355.1 Acidobacteriaceae bacterium | reverse complement strand
AAGAGGATGTCCGCGCTCTGGCGGCAGCACTCCGAGGCTGTGCCCGCAATGCCTCAGCCGGCAACCAGTTCGAGTAGCCGTGCCCGCGTTTACGCGGCTTATTCGCACGCGGCCGCGTCTAAAGTAGAGGAATATGCTCCCCGCACATCCTCTGCGCTCCCGGAAACTCGCGCGACGAGCAACAGCCCTGACATCTCTTCTGTTTTGGGCTGCGTGTTGCGCAGTGTCTTCGCAAGGCGAACAGCAGCCAGCCAGCGAATCAGTAAATGGCGTTCAGGCCATTCCGCTGGATCAGCCGACTGCGGCGCGGTTACAGGCGCGCAAGCACAACCTGACCGTAACGGTGACGGGGAGCGACTGGGTGGATGCCCAGCTTATCGTTGCGCCGGGCGACTCGATCACTTTCACGACAACCGGCGATGTCACGCTGAGCGATGGCCGCAAGGTAACGGCCGACGGCGGCGCTCGCGGCTGGAAGGATCTGCTGCGCCAGTTCCCGGACAACAGCTCGCCGGTTGGCGCGTTGGTGGCGAGGATAGGGAGCAATGCGGCAACCGTGCCCTTCGGCATCGGCGCCAGCAAAACCCTGGACGTACCATCGAGCGGTGAGCTCTTCCTGCGCATCAACGTGAGTTCCGATCTGACGCCGACCGGCAGCTACGCCGTGGCCATGAAGCTCTCGCGCCAGCCCGAGGAGGCGAAGCAACAGGCAATCTCGGAGACCGAAATCGCAGCCGCGATATCGCCGGCGATGTTCGCTACGATTCCACGGCGCGTACAGGACCAGCAGGGCAACCTTGGAGACATGGTGAACTTCGCATTGATCGGCAGCCAGGACCAGGTGGAAAAGGCCTTTCAGAATGCCGGCTGGGTAAAGGTGGACAGTAGCAATCAGGATGCGGTGGTCCACGGCCTGGTAGAGACGCTGCAGCACAAGGCCTATCTTGAAATGCCGATGAGCACGCTGTACCTCTTCGAGCGGCCGCAGGACCTCTCCTATGCCCGCGCGGATCCCATCACGGTGGCCGCGGAGCGGCATCATCTTCGTGTCTGGAAATCGCCCGAGACAGTGAGCGGAAAGCCACTGTGGGTGGGCTCGTCCACGCACGACATTGGCTTTGAAAAAGATCAGCGAAACAACGGAGTCACGCACAAAATAGACCCGGAGATTGACAAGGAACGTGACTTCCTCGAGCAGAGCTTCGCGGCAGCCGGCAATCTGATGGCAGCGGCGTATGTGACCCCATCCGATCCCCTGACAACAGCAAGAACAGCGACGGGTGGCAGCTTTCAGTCGGACGGACGCATCGTCGTCCTGACTCTGAAGTAGACCCTACGGGCGGCGGAGGCTTGCCTGCTGCTGGCACGCTCCAGGACGCTGACCGCTCTTCTAAAACGATTGGTCTGGACGGCGGCTCTAGACTATGGCGCTGGGCGCGTGCACGATCTCCCTCGACGCACCGACGGATGCTACCGGCATGCGTTTCCGCTCGCTCATGAAGCGGGTAATCGCGGAGGCAGGCAGCGGCCGCGCGAAGTAGTAGCCCTGCACGCGATCGCAGTCGAGCTGCCAGAGGCGGTTCAGCTGGTCCTCGCGCTCGACGCCTTCAGCCACCACAACCAGGCCGAGGCTGTGGGCAAGGAAGACGATGGCCTGGACGATGGAGTAAGTGCCGTTGGGCTCATTGATGCGTTCGACGAATGATCGATCGATCTTCAGCGTTTGGACAGGCAACTGGTGCAGATGGGCAAGCGATGAGTAGCCGGTCCCAAAATCGTCCACCGAAAAGTGAATGCCCATGCGCGCCAACGTGTCGATCTGTCTCGCCACCTGCCCGATGTTGCGCATCACGGTAGACTCGGTAACCTCGATCTCCAATGCCGAGGGTGAGAGCTTGTAGTGGCGCAGCCGCTCGATCACGTAACTGGAGAAGTCGAAGCGGGTGAGCTGCAACGGAGAGACATTGAAGGCAATGCGCACGGGGTGGAAGCCGCGGTCCTGCCATTCGCGGCTCTGGCGGCAGCACTCGTCAAGCACCCAGTTGCCGAGCGGCACGATAAGGCCGCTCTCTTCTGCGATCGGAATGAAGCGGTCCGGGTAAACCATCCCGAGCAGGGGATGATGCAACCGTACCAAGGCCTCGAGGCCGCAAAGCTGGCCGTCCTTCGTGTAGATCGGCTGGTAGTGCAGTTCCAGACCGCCATCCTTGAGGGCGCGGCGGAGATGCTTTTCGAGCTCGGTGGCTTCGAGTGTGGCTTCTGAAATCTCCTGCGAGACATGCATGTACTGGTTCCCGCCGGATTTCTTGGCGCGGTACATCGCAGTGTCAGCATCGCGCCACAGGATGGACGGATCCGTGCCGTGGTCCGGGTAAACGGCGATGCCCAGGCTGGCGGTGAGGTCGATGTCGATTCCGTTGTGACGATAGGGCTCGTTCAGGGCTCTGAGAATGTCGGCGGCGACGCGTTCGGCATCTTCCGACTCGGTAATCTGGTGCAACAGGACAGTAAATTCCTCGCCGCCGGTCCGTGCCACGGTATCTACTGCGCGCACACGCGCGCTCAGCCGGCGCCCAATCTCCTGCAGACAGATGTCGCCGATAGCATGGCCATAGGTGTCGTTGATTTGCTTGAAACGGTCCAGATCCAGGCAGAGCAACGCGGCCTTGTGTCCATACCGGCTGGCATGGGCGATGGTCTGCGCCATGCGGTCTTCAAGAAGGGCGCGGTTGGGCAGGCCGGTAAGGATGTCGTGATTCGCCTGATGGACCAGTTGCTCATGCAAACGGTCGCGCTCTGTCACATCCTGCATCAAGGCGAAGGTGACCTTGCGTCCGTCGTGTTCGAGCTGATGGGAGGCGATATCCACCAGCATGAAACTGCCGTCTTTCCGCTGATGACGCCATGGTCCGTTGAGCGGGTTCTCGCAGCTGCGTTTCAGCTCAACGACGAGTTTTGAGAACTCCTCGCCCGGCCGGATATCGGCCATGGTCATCTGCGCGAACTCTGCTTGCGTATATCCGTATTGGCGCGCGGCCGCATCGTTCACATGCAGAAAAGCCAGCGTTTCGGTGTCGTACATCCACATGGGGTGCGGATTGGATTCAAACAACACGCGGTAGTGCGCGCCCGCGTCCTCCGCACTCACGATTTCTTCCTCGAGCAAGGTGAGGATCATGCCGACAGCCACCAGATACTTGGGCAGGTTCCACAGCTGTTCAGGAAGCTGGAGAGCCGGCCATAAAGCCTGTGTCGCAGCGGCCGAGATCCAGACAGCGGCCCATGCATACAGACTGAGGACCACTGTCCGCACGCCAGCAGTGAATCGCGACACTTCGAAGCTATAGAGCAGCGCGAGAAGAAGGTAGACCTGCGTCAGCATGACGTCGAGTGACGTCCCGTCGTGATGGTGAAGAATGCCGTAGCTCAGCCACCCGGTACAGCCGGCAACGGACAGTACGAGGGCTGCCCGGAGAGCGGGGCGGCGTTGCGAGATGCGATAGGCGACCAGCAGCGTGGCCGCTTCTCCGGCGATAGCGCTCAGCGTTAGCAGTCGGCTTCCGTCGGGCAGGAAGCATGCGGCCGCCGTCGTAGCGAGCCAGGGCACGCCAAGCGTGATCAGGACCGCGAGCCAGCGGCCCGGCGCGTACCGCACTGATGTGGTGGAGAGGAGAAAGAAGATGCCGCCCAGCACGAGCGAGCCCAAAACCAGGAAATCCTGACCGGCACGGCCCAGTTCGGAGGCGGGACGCAGGAGCAGTCCTGCGAAATGAACCAGGATCAGACACCAGCCGATCAGCCAGTAGCGAACCCGGAGTGTCGGTCGCTTCCTGTAAATCGAAGTGAACAGGAGCACCAACGAGCCCAGTGATAGAAGATCCAGTAGTCCGCTCATCCTATACCTGCTACCGGATCAAACTCTGCCGACCGGGCATCAGCCAGCAACCGGGGATGATTAGACGGTAAAGTCCCCACGTCGCTGTCTCAATATCACGAAAGTTTAGTTGTTACACATTCTAAGCACTTTCGGGAACTTGTGAGTTACTTTCTGGGAGCATCGTACGGGCAAAGGATGAAGCCGCTGCCGGATTAACCGACAGCGGCTGCCACCTTAGTTTTTAGGCGGATGCGATACGCCTTGTCCCACGGGGCCCTTCTGTGGTGGCCGGATGCGCTGGTGCGCGTATTGCTGGCCGTGGATCTTGATCTTCGATTCGTCGATTCGGCCTTCCGTCGGCTGATCGAAGACAGCGCCGGGAGCCAGCAGATACGTCTGAACCTGCCGCCCTGGCGTCGTGCTGGTGCGCACATCCACGCGCGATGGATCGATGCCCTTCTCGTTGGCGAGATAGGCGCGCGTGTTCATGGCACGCTCTGCAGCTGTGAGCTGACCATCGACCTCGCTGTCCGAGTGCTCGCCCACAAGTACCAGTCGCGCTTCGGGCTGGTGCTCGAGAGTGAGAGCGATGTCGTCCAGGCAAGCGCGGCCTTCATTGTCCACGCGGGTGGGCCGGCGCATGTCGCGGTTGAAGTAGACCGTGCACAGAGGCTGGGCCTTCGGCGCGGGCGGCAGCGATGGCGGAGCGACAGTCACTTCCGTTGTCGCCACTGCTGTCTGTCCGAGGTCGTCCACCACTTTGCAAGTGACGGTTGCGACGCCGGGCGGCAGGCCATCGGTGTGCAGCTGCGCCGTGTTGTCCTTGCCGTCAATCTGGCCTTCGGACGCTGTGTAGCTGTAGGTAAGCTGCCGCTGCGCAATGCTGGCGGCGTAGGCCGTAATGATGGAGACCTGTCCTGGCGTCACGGTCGACGGGTCAGCCGAGCATTTGAGGGTCGGGACCGGTGAAGACTTGACGACGAAATTGGTGGAGCACTGGGCGAATTGCTTGCCCTTCTCCTTGACCGAGATGTGGGCGGTCGCGTGATAGGTGCCCGCGGCGAGACCAGTCGTATCGACGAAAATGACCGGACCAAAGCCTTGCTGCTTGCCGGCGGAGAGCTGCCAGGCGAAGAAGAAGGGATGCTTTGCCCTGTCGCGGTAGTTGCGCATGGTAGCGGCAAGAGTGACACGCTCACCCGCATACACCTCAGATGGGCTGGCGTCGCAGGCCAGGCTCTTCGCCGGGATGGGATTCATCTCTCCAAGGCGGACGACGAGGCCGGCAGAGAGCCGCAACGCGCTCACGCCCTCCGTCCCACCAGCAAGATCGTACTGCTGCAGTGGTCCCTGGTTCGCGTGCATGTAACCGTAGTCGGCCTGCGCCAGACGAAATGCGACATGCTCATGTGTGTGCGGCAGCAGCACGTCCATGCCGCCGCCACCGGCGATGCCCCAGCCCCATATAGGTGGCTGGAACTTGGGGCCGGCCACCTGCGCATTGCCGGCGGTGAAGTGCACGAAGGGGATGAAGTGCTCGCCGAGGAAAAAGCGATACACCGGCCCGAACTCTGTGGTGTAGAAGCGGTCTGTCACCCCGCCGAGCTGCACAAACGGCGGCGCGGGCGATGTACCGGTGGTGCCGAGCGGGTATTCGCTGTGTGAGAACTCTCCTTGTACGCCGAAGTGACGATTGAAGTAGTAGGTGCCGCTCAAGATGTATCCGCGCGTGTTCTGCTCGGGAAAGCTGAAGGTGCCAACGCTGCCGCTCGGCCGCAGATACGTATAACCGCCGAAGATGTCGAAGCGCGAGGCAGGCGGTGGCTCTGGTTCATTTACCTGGGGCGCGGGAAGTGAAGGATTCACGGCCGTGTTATCGGAAGCGGCCGGCGTTTGCGCTGCTGCAGGCGCCTGATCCGCAGACGCAGGCGCCACTCCGGGTGACGATGCGCCGCTGTCCGTTGCGGGGGCGGTTGCCGCGGGTGCGTTATCCGGGGTAGGTGCGGGGGTGGGCGGAGTCGCGGCCGGGCTGGAAGGCTCCGTGGCAGGCGCGTTCGGCTGCGAGGCTGGCGCATTTGCGTCGGCCGCGGGCGCGGTTGATTGTGGCGCGGTCGAGTCTGGCGTTGCAGGTACGCTCTGCTGTGGCGTTGAGCTGTCTGGCGGCGTTGCTGGCGCACTCTGCTGGGTTGCGGGAGCAGTTGGGTCCACCGTGGGCGCCGTCGATTGCGGTGCAGAGGAGTCTAAAGGCGCGGGAGTCGTTACGGGCGCGGATGCATCTGCCTGTGGAGGTGCTGTCGGAGGCACGGTCTGCTGCGGTGGATTCGTATCCGCCGCTGGAGCGCTTTGCTGCGGGATAGTGGGTTGCGAACTTGGCGCAGCCGTATCCGATGAAACCGGGACCGCAGGCGCGGGGGATGGAGGAACTGCGTCGGTCGTGTTCGCAGCCGCAGGAGCGCTTTGCACGGAAGGCTCCGCCGGCGTGGGTTTATCGCTGTCGTGGTCAGGAGTCAGCGGCTGCGGTGGCTGGTCCGGAGCAAAGCGTTCTTTGCCGGCATCTGGCGTGGTGTTTGGATCCCCTGCGACCGGAGCGGGGAAGTCGCTCGGTGTGACAGCTTGACCGGACACCGCCGCCGGCGCAGTTGCTGTCGCGGGAATCACTTCTGCGGGCGGTGGAGTTGGGCTGGCATCGCCTTTCGGTGCGGAACTCTGCTCTGGCTTGCTATCTGCTGACGGTGCGCTGGATGCCTGGTCGGCGGCTGGCGAGGACGCTTCGGGCGTCACAGCATCGGGATTCGAGACCCCGGTATCCTTCGCCCCTCCCGAGGTATCCTGCGTCTGATTCGCCGGCGTTTGACCTTCGGTGGCATCGCTCTTCGGCTCTACGGCCGTATTTGGAGCCTGCGCAAGCGTGGCCGCTCCCGGCGAGGCCGGTGTCGCGGTTTGCTGAGCGGCTGCAGCCAGCGTGCACAGGCCTGCTATCAGCAGACCTTGAACGATAGGACCCAGCGTAGCTCTTGAGCGATCACGCATGAACAGTGTTCCTTAAACGCAACGTGCGCTGATGAGCGCCGATGCATTCCGCCCGCAATCTATAAGCTGTGGGTCGGAGGTTGAGTGGGACAGCAGGCCGGGCTCGAGGATCATCGGGCCAGTACCAAATCGACAGTCGAAGATTGCGTGATCGTGACGCCGCCACTTGTGGCGGTGCCGGTGATGGTGACGGTGTAGATCTTGTAATTTGCGGGCGCAGCGCAGCCCGACATCCCAAGCGCCCCAACGAGCAATGCGAACGGCACCAGCAGCAACAGGAAACGGCGACGGCGACGTGTACCCAGCAGCACTCCGCCGGCTGAACCAAAGAGGCCCAGCGGCAGCATCGTCCAGGCGAGCACGGGTGAGTTGCCGCCGGCCGGCGCAGGTGGAGCGTTGCGTATCTTCCCGAAAACGGTCGGGACATTGGTTTTGTCTGCCGTAGCGGTGATCGTCATGGTTGACGTTCCGCTTGCAGCGGAGGCCAGGGTGACGCTGGCGGGTGCAAAGGCACACGACGCGCCCTCCGGCAGTCCCGAACAGGCGAGGGTAATCGGGCCTGTGAAGCCCCCGGTCGAGGTCACGGTGACCGGGTAGTTCACGGTGCCATTGTGATCGATCTCCTGCTCCGGAGGAGTCGCGGCCATGGTGAAGCTGCCGCTATTGGATCCTCCGTTCCCTCCACCACCACCTCCACCGCCTCCACCACCACCGCCGCCGCCTCCTCCGCCGCCACCGCTTCCACTATCTGTGACGGTAAGCGTGCCGTTGACTTCGGTGATGACATAGTTCGACGCCTTGGTGCCGGGTCCGGTGGCATACGCAGGTGTGATGGGATACTTCCCCGCCGGACTGGAGGTGATAGCCGGGGTGCTGAAAGTGGCAGTGATGGACTGGCCCGGCACTACGTTGACCACCGTGCCGGTGAGCGTCGGGTTCGGCGTGTTTACAGGACGCGTCTTGTTATCCGCGGTGATGGTGACCGGCCGGGGGACAACCTTCAGGATGATGGTGCCGGCCGTCGGCGGATAATTTGCGTCGCCCGAATACGAAACGGTGACCGAATAGGTGCCGACATCCTCA
>DASZGZ010000103.1:0-2545 GCA_035938355.1 Acidobacteriaceae bacterium | reverse complement strand
TCTGGATGATGCCGTCGCGATTGCGCTCCGGCTGGGCACATGGCAACTGCTGGGAATGGACCGCATTCCGGCGCATGCCGCGCTTTCGGAGAGCGTGGAATTGGCCAAGGTGAGCGGCCACGGCCACGCATCCGGCCTGGTCAATGCGGTGTTGCGTCGCGTGGCTGCGGATGCTTCGGCCATCGCGCTCGATCCGCTCGACGCACATCCGGCTTGGATGATGGAACGGTGGACGAAGCAATACGGTCCTGCTGCCGCGACTGCCATTGCGGCCTACGATCAGGAGGCACCTGAGGCAGTGGTGCGATTGGCTGCGGCTGGCGGTAATGAGCCGCTCGAATACGGAGCTTTGCTAACGCCTGGCGCCTTTCTGACGCGGGCGCGGCGGCTGCCTGACGGCGGCGCGGCTGAGGGCATGCGCATTCAGGACGAGGGATCGCAGCTGGTGGGGGAGCTTGCCGACCGCGGCACGCGAATTCTGGATTGCTGCGCTGCGCCCGGCGGCAAGACCGCGATTTTGTCGGAGAACAATCCGCAGGCGGAGATCACTGCTTGCGACATCAGCGAAGCGCGGCTGGCCGCGATGCGCCGCAGCTTCGCGCGCGAGCCGCTGACGGCAAGGATTCATTGCGCGCTTGCTGACGCGACGGCGCTGCCATTTCGTGATGATTTCGATCTCATCCTGTGCGACGCGCCGTGCAGCGGCACGGGAACGTTGGCCCGCAATCCGGAGATCAAGCTGCGGCTGGCTGCGAGCGAGCTTGCGCGGCAGCAGGAACGACAGCTCGCGATCGTGCGCTCTGCCTACGGCGTGCTCGCACCGGGAGGCTCGCTGGTCTACTCCACCTGCTCGCTCGAGCCGGAGGAGAATTCGAAGGTGATCCAGGCATTTCTGGCCTCGGAGCCGTCAGCATGTCTGCTCGACGCAGGTGCACGCGTGGGCGCTTTGGAGGCCGAGGGAAGACTGCATTCAGACGGCGCACGGTTGTTGCGCGAGACGGCTTTGCGCGATGGTTGTCTTCAGACGCTCCCCGGCGTGCTGCCCTGCGACGGATTCTTCGTGGCGATCGTGACGCGCTGATCTACTGCGCGAGCGTGAACTGAATCGTGCCGCCGGCCTCGACACGTGCCCCAGCGGCGGGCTGCTGCGCAAGGATGGTTCCCGGCATCATCGGAAGGGCCGGCGGTGCGGGCGCTTCGCCGGGTGCGGCGATCGGGGCGACGGGCGGAATCTCCGCCTGGCGATAGAGCGCCGGCGCCAGTTTCAAACCGGCCTTCACTACAGCGGCTTCTGCGGTCTTTTCCGGCTGGTTGATGAAGTCCGGCATCACGTAGCCGGTTGCTTCGGGCGGAACCGGTGCGCTCAAGAGCAAAGCGACAGTTGGCCGGTCTACCGATGCTGCACCTGCATCCGGGGACTGTGCAATCACAGTTCCCGGCTCTGTCAGCGCGTACGGCATGTGCGCGATGGTGCCGAGCTGCAGGCTAGCGCGGCGGATTGCCAGCGTAGCCACCCGCTCCGGGTCATGTATGACCGAGGGCACTGCGACGTTTTGCGCGCCGAGGCTCTGACCCACGCGCACCTGCCAGCCGGTGCGTACGATGGCTCCTGCGGCAGGCGACTGCGTTACGATGCGCGATTCCGGCACTACCGCACTGTAGAAGTGATCTTCGATGCTCATCTCCAGGCCAACGGCAGCCGCTTTATGCCGGGCATCGGCCTCGCTCATGCCGCGAAAATCCGGGACCTTTACTTCGGCGCCGTGAATGGCGAAGTGCATGGTGGTAAGCGCCGAGACCATGGCAACCGCCACCAGCAGTACCAGCACCAGCGCAAACTGGAAGAGGCGAAGGATCATGTGCCTGCGTACTCGATGGTGAAGGTGATTTTCGCAGTCTTCTCGAGCATCGCCGAGACGGAGCAGTACTTTTCCTTGGAGAGGCGCACGGCATCTTCCATGCTCTTGTGGTTCACCGTCCCTGCGACTCGATAGACCAGCTCGATGTTCGTAAACACGCTGGGCCACTCCTTCGCTTTCTCCGCCTTTGCGGAGACAGTCAGACCCGTGAAGGGCTCACGCTTCTTGGTGAGAATGCTGATGACATCGACTGCGGTGCAACCGCAGAGGCTCATGAGAACGCATTCCATCGGCGTCGGGCCTTCGACGCGCGTCGTGTCAAGGGTCAGCGTATGGCCGTTATCCGATGTGGCTGTGTAGACCTGATCGTGCTGCCACTCCGCCTTCGCGATCATTCTTTTCCTCCGTGCTGTTCGCGCCGTCGACGCGGTTGCATCTGCGGCCTTCGTGACGGTTGTCGGCCTCGGGCTCCGGATGCACCAGCATCCGGTGTACCTCGGGGCGTTTGAGCTTCAGCAGCTCTTCAAGCGAAGTGATGACATCGTGCACACGATGCATCGGCAGAGCGTCGGGAAGCGTGCAGTGGCAGGAGAGGCGCAGGCGATCTCCCATGCGCGATACGGCCACCTCGTGAATATCGATGATCTCCGGCAGCGTTCGCGCCGCGCTCCGCAGATCCTCTTCCA
>DASZGZ010000102.1:0-7866 GCA_035938355.1 Acidobacteriaceae bacterium | reverse complement strand
GTGCTGGCGACGCGTGTGAAGCGCGCCCACAAGCTGCGCGGCCAGAAGCTGATCGTGAGCGATCTGCGCGAGAACGAGATGGCGCGCCGGGCCGACATCCACATTCGCCCCACGCCGTCGACGGATCTCATATGGCTGTCGGCCGTCAGCCGCTATCTGCTGGACAACGGGTTGGCGCAGACGGAGTTCCTGAACACATGGGTCAATGATCTGGACAAGTATCGCGCGAGCCTCGAACCTTTCACTATGGAGTTTGCTGCGGAGCGTACTGGCGTTCCGGTAGAGACGCTGAAGACGATCGCACACGAGATCGCAAAGTCAAAAGCAACGTGCATTCTGTGGGCCATGGGCATCACGCAGCACTGCAGCGGCTCAGACAATTCGACAGCTATCTCCAATCTGCTGCTGGTGAGCGGTAATTACATGCGTCCAGGAACCGGCGCGTATCCGTTGCGCGGACATAACAACGTGCAGGGTGCGAGCGATATGGGCGCGATGCCGGCTTATCTGGCGGGCTACGACGAGGTCGCGGACGATGAGGCGCGAGCACGTTACGAGAAGACGTGGGGGGTG
Source organism: Acidobacteriaceae bacterium (assembly GCA_035938355.1). Taxonomy (GTDB): domain Bacteria; phylum Acidobacteriota; class Terriglobia; order Terriglobales; family Acidobacteriaceae; genus KBS-83. The sequence goes on along the minus strand of DASZGZ010000102.1, from coordinate 7,293 downwards.
AAGTTATCGACCAAGAAGGGGCTGGATAACCACGAGATGGTGGACGCCGTATATGACGGCAAATTGAAGGCGGTTTATCTGGCCGGCGAAGACATGGTGAGTGCAGATTCCGATGCGAACCGTGTGGCCGGTGCATTCGAAAGGCTGGACTTCTTTGTGGTGCAGGATATCTTCTTCACGGAGACCTGCCGTTACGCCGATGTTGTGCTGCCGGCCGCTCCCTCGCTCGAGAAGGATGGAACCTTCGTCAGTACCGAACGGCGGGTGCAGCGACTGTACAAGGCCTTCGATCCAATCGGCGACAGCAAGGCAGACTGGCAGATCACCATGGAGTTGGCGAACCGCATGGGTGCCCGTTGGACTTACACGCATCCGGCGGATGTCATGGCTGAGGTGGCGTCTCTGTCGGAGATGTTTGCCGGCGTCACCTATGACCGGCTGGCGGGCTTTCAGTCACTGCAATGGCCGGTGGCGGTCGATGGTACGGACCAGCCGCTGCTCTATACGAAGAATTTTCACTTCCCGGATGGAAAGGCGCGGCTGTATCCGCTGGAGTGGAACGAGCCGTGCGAGAAGCCGGACGATGAATTCGACATTCACCTGAACAATGGACGGCTGTTGGAGCACTTCCACGAAGGAAACATGACCTATCGCGTGAAGGGTATTCACGAGGAGACGCCGGAGCGGTTCCTGGAGGTTTCGCCGGCGCTGGCCAAGGAGCGCGGCATCCAGAGCGGGACTTGGATCGACGTCACCTCACGAACGGGCACCATTCGCGTAAAGGCGCTGGTGACCGATCGTGTGCGCGGCAAGCAGGTCTATTTGCCGCTGACTTCTTCCGAAGGCCCTGTGAATGTGCTGACCGGCAGCATGGTGGATAAGGATGTGCACACGCCGGCGTACAAGGAAACAGCGGTGAAGATCAAGGTGCTGGATTTCGCGCCGGGCGAGAATCCGCTGCGTCCACTGAACTTCCGCTACTCCGGTAAGCCCACGCCACAGCGTGGTGTGGAAGTGGAGCGGAAGTGGAAGCGCGCGGACTACCGCATGCCAGGTGAAGGTCCTGTCCTGGTCCAGATCAGCAACGGCAATCGCAACGGTCACGCACAATAGGAGAGAAAGCACATGGCCAAGCCGGTCGCATTTCGAGTTTTTACACCCGCCGATGCTCGCGAGGAGTTGAAGCGCAAGATCGACGCAGCGCCTGCGGAACATGCCGATGCGATATTGAGCGGCTATCGGCTACTGGAACAGGCGCATGACAGCGGGACGCTGGAGCTGCTGCGGGGCGCCCTGGCAGCGCAGGATTCGATCATCAACCACGTGGTGGGGCTGGTGAGCCAGCCGGAGATGGTGAATGGGCTACGCAATCTGATTGTTCTGGGCAAGGTGCTGGGCAACATCAATCAGACGCTGGAGACCGGGATCCGTGGTGATGACAAGGTGAAGAGAAGGCACGCGCCGCCGTCGATCTTCACGCTGTTGAGCCGGATGAACAATCCGGATGCGCGCCGTGGCATGGAGGTTGCGGTGGGACTGCTGGCAACGTTGGGTGCGGCGGCCCGGCCGCAGACGAAGAAGAAATAGGCGGCCTAGGCGATGCTGACTTCGGTGTAAGTGCCCATGACGTCGCGCAGGGCGGCGCAGATTTCGCCGACCGTTGCGTAGGTGCGAACGCAATCAAGGATAAAGGGCATGGTGTTGGCGGAGGAGAGCTGGCCGGGCTGTGTTGCGGGATCTTGCGCCGCTGCAGTGCGGAGCGCCTTAAGCGCGCGATCTACCGCTTCCTGCGAGCGCCGCGCGCGCAGGCGCTTCAGCTTGACCGTCTGCTGGTCCCGCGCCTCTTCGCCAATGTAGAGGATCTCCTGCGGCGTCTCGTCAACGACGTATTCATTGACGCCGACGATGATCTTCTCCTTCTTCTCCACGGCGCGCTGATATGCGTAGCTGGCCTCGGCGATCTCCTTCTGCGGGAAGCCATGCTCGATGGCCTTCACCATACCGCCCATCGCATCCAGCTTGTCGAAATACTCGAAGGCTCCGTCTTCCATGTCTTTCGTCAGCCGTTCGACGAAGTAGGACCCGCCCAGGGGGTCCGCGGTGTTGGCCACGCCGGATTCATAGGCGAGGATCTGCTGGGTGCGCAGCGCGATGCGCGCCGCGTCCTCTGTGGGAAGCGCGAGCGCTTCGTCGAAACCGTCCGTATGCAGGGATTGGGTGCCGCCGAGAACCGCTGCCAGCGCCTGAATCGCGACGCGGGCGATGTTGTTCTTCGGCTGCTGCGCCGTGAGCGAGACACCAGCGGTCTGGGTGTGGAAACGCATCCACGTGGAGCGCACATTCTGTGCGCCAAAACGCTCAGTCATGGTGCGGTACCAGATGCTGCGCGCCGCGCGGTACTTCGCGATCTCTTCAAAAAAGTCGTTGTGGGCATTGAAGAAGAACGAGAGACGCGGCGCGAAATCATCGATGGCGAGTCCGCGGCGCAGCGCCCACTCCACGTATTCGACGCCGTCATAGAGGGTGAAGGCGAGCTCCTGCAGTGCGGTCGACCCGGCCTCGCGGATGTGGTAGCCGGAGATAGAGATGGGGTTGAAGCGAGGTGTGTAGAGCGAGCCGAACTCAAAAGTATCGACCACCAGACGCATGGAGGGCGCGGGCGGATAGATGTACTCCTTCTGCGCGATGTACTCCTTCAGGATGTCGTTCTGCAGCGTGCCGGAGATCTTCTTCCAGTCCGCGCCCTGTTTCTCTGCCACGACGAGATACATCGCCCAGAGGACAGAGGCAGGGGAATTGATTGTCATTGATACGGTGACTTTTTCAAGGTTGATGTCGGCGAAGAGGATCTCCATATCCTCGAGCGAGTCGATCGCAACGCCGCACTTGCCGACTTCGCCCTCGCTCTCTGCATCGTCGGAGTCGTAGCCCATCAGAGTCGGCAGGTCGAAGGCCACGGAGAGCCCGTCGCCGCCCTGCGCGAGCAGGTACTTATAGCGAAGGTTGGTCTCTTCCGGCGTGGCGAATCCGGAGAACTGACGCATGGTCCAGAGTTTGCCGCGATAGCCGGTGGGGTGGATGCCGCGTGTGTATGGCGGCTCGCCCGGCATGGGCAGGGAGAAATCCGTTGGCATATCGGCCGGGGTATAGAGCCGTTCGATCGGCGTGCCGGAGATGGTGGTGAAGCGCGCGTTGCCTTCTGGGTCGAGATTGACTCCGCTGCGGGCACCGATGGGCCGCTCGGGTGCTTTGGCCAGCGCGGGCTCGAGCACACTCCTTGTCCAGTCGCGCTCCGCGGCGGAAGGCTCTCGCCGGGAGGGCGGTGCTGCGGTGGCCTGGTCGGACATAGGGTCTCCTTCAGTTGCTGCGCTCGAGAAACCCTCAAGCGTAGAGGATCAGGGTGAAGGAGAGCAAGCTGTGCGTTGTCTGCCCAGAGGAGACGCTATCTTTCGTCTGTCAAGACAGGATACGGGCGCCTGTCAGTAGATACCGGGGATGAGGCGCTTGGTCGCCCTGCTGTAGTCGCTATATTCCTGGCCGAAGGCTTGTCGAAGGGCTGCCTCCTCAACATGTATGCGGTAAAGAAGAGCGGCAGTGGTGGGAACGAGCGTGATGGCAAGGCCCACCCAGTTCCGGGTGTGCATGCCAACAGCGACGAAGATCAGAACAAGCCCAGAGTAGGAAGGGTGCCGAACGAAACGGAAGAGCCCGGTCTTTCGGACGGTCTGCGTTGCGTGGATCGCGACATTGGCGCTGAACGCCTTGCCGAGCGTGGCAATGGCGGTCCAGCGAATGGCCAGACCGATCACCAGGACGGCGACGCTCGCTGTCCTCACCCAGTGGGCTCCGCCAAACATTGTCGGCGCATACGTTTCGCCGATCCATGAGCCTGCAGTGATAGAGGCGACGATCACTGGCCACAGAATGAGAAGAGAGCCGCGGTCGCGCACATTCCCGGTGCTGCGTCGGGTCCGCGTTGCTGCGAGAATGGCGACCTCGGAAGCAATCCAGGTCCAGTCGAGTATCTTCCAAAGCATCGCTGCAGTCATTGTGTCCTCGGTTACGGCCCAGGACTTACAGAATATTCACGGCGCGCGCGGCCAGAAGCGCAATCGTGGCCAGTGAGATGCTGGACTGCAGCATCATCAGCACCTTGGCCCAGCGCGAGAGCACCGGCACGTCGGTGGGGGAGAACGCGGTGCTGGTGTTGAAGGCAAGGAAGAGATAGTCGACGAATCCAGGCGACCAGCCGTTGGCGGAGGAGTCCGGGTCGGATGCATCGAGCGTCATCTGCGGAAAAAGAAACGCGCCTTCGCTGTGAACAGCCCGACGGTCGCGCTTGTTGGGACCGCCTGCATCCAGCCGCCAATACCACGACGCGAAGATGAGAATGTTGCTGACCCAGAGGATGGTGGCAGAACGCAGAAGCGTTGTGGGTGCGAGCGTATGTTTGGGGAGCGTGTCGACAAGAAGTGCGAGCGACCCGACCACATCGAGCGTGACGATGCCGGTGATGACGAAGCCCAGCCATCGATTGAGTTGATGGCGCTGCATGCGCCGCGCAAGCACCGTGGGAATGACCAGCAGCGTGACCAGCACCAGCGGAACCCATGCCGGACTCGCCGCAAGGGAGCGGGGAAGCGCGAGCCGCAGACCCACAATGGCGAACAACGCGAAAATCGCGGGCCAGCGCGCTTCGGGGTTGGGGCGTGGATTGGTGGAGACGGTCATCGTCAGGCGTCTGCTGAACCAGAGTACTTCCGCTGAACCAGAGTGACTGAGCGGCTCTGTTGCTGCAAGTATTGCAGTGGGGACGTGGCCTTTCGCAAGAGCTCATCTTCGCCCGCTGTTTATGCGCCTTCGCTATAATCGCGCCAGTGCAACATGCCCACCCGCACCCTGCAGCAGCAAGAAGTTCTCTATCTGTGGGGGCTGAGCGGGGTTCTCGCTGCTCTTGCCGCGTTTATTTTCTTTTTTCATCAGGCTGGCGGCCCGCAGTACTGGTCTACGCCGCGCGATGACTTCTACTACTACCTGAAGATCGCACAGAACCTCGCGCATGGCCGAGGCCCCACCTTCAATGGGATGGTGCCGACCAATGGCTATCATCCACTCTATCTTCTGGTGATCGCGGCGATCTGCGGATTCACCGATTCCCTGGACCACATCTTGACCGCGGTTTGGCTGCTGGCGACGGCGATGACGGTAGTGGTGTTTCACCTTGCCTATCGCATACTGCGCTGCTTCTCGCCACACACACCGGTCTGCGCGGCGGCCGCGTTCTTCCTTGCCGTGGCGAGTCTGGATCTGTTTCGCGACGGCATGGAGGTCACGCTGGTCATTCCATTCGCGCTCGGCCTGGTGCTGCTATTGGTGAAAGACGGAGCGTGGACGGCGTGGCGCTGTTTTGCTGCGAGCTTTACAGCAGCGGTCATGGTGCTGGCCCGTCTTGATTCAGCTTTGCTGGTCATGGCACTGGCCGTACTGCTTTCTTTTTCGCGCCGGGTGCGTGCAGGCGTGACCTGGAGAAAGGCGATTGCGGTGACGGCGGGAATGGCTCCGGTGGCCATCTATCTCGCCATCAATGTGCTGCATTTTCACTCACTCCTGCCTGTCTCCGGGGAGGCAAAACAGCTGCGGCTGGTTCATGGATTCAGCAGTCGCGCTTTCTCGTCTGCGTTTCAGCTCACCATCCATGAACACCGGCACCTCGCACCAGCGCTGCTGGCTGTCACTGGGCTGCTACTGCTGCCACTGGTGATGCACCAGGCGTCCGCGTCGCGACGTATTGCACTGGCCGCCATGTTGTTTCTTCCCTGGCAGCAGCTGATCTCATTGTCGTTGCTCAGCGATTGGTTTATCTGGTCGTGGTACCTGTACACACTCAACATTGCGGCATGCGCCACTCTTTGCCTGCTGCTGTCGGCGACAAAGTTGCGCTCCGCGCGCGTCATTGTGACGGTCGTGATCGTGTTCACATCCGTCGTCGCATTGGCGGAGGCGCGGCAGATGCTGATCAAACGCACGAGCCAGGATCTGCCCAATGTCACGAACGCCCTGCGCCTGGCGAAGTTTTCGATGACGCATCCCGGCATCTATGCGATGGGCGACCTCGCCGGCGCAGCGGGCTTCTTTCTGCCGCATCCCATGGTGCAGACCGAAGGACTGGTGATGGATACGGCATTTCTCGAGAAGATTCGCAGGCAGGAAGATCTGATCAGCGTATTGCGCCAGTATGGCGTGCGTTATTACATCTCGAGTGTCGATTTCAAGCGCAACGACCCATGCTTTCAAGCCATCGAGCCCATTCGCGCAGGGCCGACCTCAGCGCATATGCGCGCCGTCTTTTGCGTGCCGCCTCTGCTCGAGTATGACGTGAGCTACTGGCGTACCCGCGTCTACGATCTGGACGCGCTGCCGCGTTAGCCAATCTTCCGGCGGGAGATCTCCCAAGCCTTGGCGTACTTCCAACTTACATATGCGGAGTGGTAGAGGTGCAGCAGCAGCCCCTCGCGGCCGTCGAGGAATCCCGCGCGCAGAATGTAGTTGTAAACAAATGTGGCCAGCGGATTGAGCAGCACGCCATCGAGAAAGCTGAGCAGTCCACGGCCGCTGCGGCCGCGCGCGATTGCGATGCCAGCGCCCAGAGTGCTGTACCGCTGCATGTGGTCTAGATAGTTTGCGAGCGTGGGATAGGCATCGTGCAGCAGGTCGCCGTCCAGCGTCGTGATGGTTCCGGCGAAGGCTACGGTTTCGTGCACAGGCGTCTCTCGAAACGTTGCCTGCCCGCGCGCGAAGAGCCGCAGCTTCGCGTCGGGATAGTAGCCGCCGTGACGGATCCAGCGACCGAGGAAGAAGTTGCGCCGCCGCAGCGCATAGGCAGTCTGCGAAGACGGTGCCGCGAGAGCCTTCTGGATGGAGGCGGCAAGCTCCGGCGAGACCGATTCATCGGCGTCGAGCGACAGCACCCAGTCCGAGGTGCAGAGTGAGATGGCGAAATTTTTCTGCGTCGCGAAGCCGGACCAGGCTTCGCTGACGAATCGGGCTCCGTGGGACTGGGCGATCTCGCGTGTTGCGTCGGTCGATCCGGAATCGACGATGACGATCTCGTCTGCCCAGGTGACGCTCCCGAGAGTGCGCGACAGGTTCGCTTCTTCATTCAGCGTGATGATAGCGACGGAGACTGTGGCGCGGCGGGGCGTCTGCATGTTGGCGATGGGAGTGCTCTAGTGCAGCGACACTGCGCCGCCGTCGCCCGCGTCGACACCGAGGTGCTGATTGATGACCCGCTCC
>DASZGZ010000101.1:0-8485 GCA_035938355.1 Acidobacteriaceae bacterium | reverse complement strand
CGCAGCGCCAGCTCACGCAGCAGGTTCAGGTTGCCCTTGCGGAAGAAGTTCGCCAGCGACTGCTCGATCTTTTCCGGCGCATAGATCTTTCCCTGCCGCAGCCGTGAGCGCAGCTCCTCCACCGTCAGGTCCACGTTCACGATCTCGTCCGCCCGCTTCAGCAGGCTGTCCGGCACCGTCTCCCGGATGGTCGTGTTCGCCGAGCGCGCTACCGCGTCGTTGAGCGTTTCCAGGTGCTGCACATTTACCGCGGTCATTACGTCGATGCCCGAGTCCAGCAGCTCCAATACGTCCTCGTACCGCTTGCGGTTCTTCGAGCCCGGCACATTCGTGTGCGCCAGCTCATCCACAATGCAGACCTGCGGATGCCGCGCCAGAATGGCATCCAGATCCATCTCATGGAGCACCACCGAGCGGTAGGGAATCGCGCGCTGCGGGATCACCTCCAGATCGCGGATCATCGCCTCGGTATCGGCGCGCTTGTGCGGCTCCACGAAGCCAATCACCACGTCCATGCCCCGCTTGCGCATCAGGTGCGCATCTTCGAGCATCTGGTACGTCTTGCCCACTCCGGGCGCAGCGCCCAGGTAGATCTTCAGCTTCGCCGGCTCGGCCGGCATCGCGCGCTCCTGTGGATCGGGCGCCGCGGCAAAGCTCTCGCCCGGCGGTGTCGGATCGGGCACCGGCATCTCCATCGGCTCGCTCATCTCAGCCCACCTCGATGGTGTGGCGTGGAAGCCGAGTCGGCGCCAGTGGCAGCGTGAAGCTGAAGGTGGTGCCATGTCCCACGCGGCTCTCTACCGATACCTGCCCGTGCATCAGCTCGACCAGCCGCCGCACCAGCGCCAGTCCCAGCCCGGTCCCATCGGGCGCACTGCCCACGGCGCCTTGTCCGGCTTCGGTGGAGCGCGAGCCCTGCACGAACCTGCCGAAGATTCGCTTCAAGCGCTCCGCCTCAATCCCGATCCCTGAATCCCGCACGAAAAACTGCACCCGCTTCTTTTGTTCCTCCGCCTGCAACACGATAGTGCCTTTCGCCGGCGTGAATCGCAGCGCATTCGACAGCAGATTGTCCATCACGCTTTTCAGCGCCCTCCTGTCGCCATAGATCGGCGACAGATCGCTGAAGGCTTCAATCTGGATCTGCACATCGCGCTTGCGCGCATCATCCTGAAAGCGCAGCGCGGCGTCGCGCAGAATGTCGATCGGTCGCACCGATTCCATGCGCAGTTCGCGCCTGCCCGTATCCAGCTCGGCCACGTCGATCAGGTCCGTCATCAAATCGTTCAGCCGCTCCGCATCCTGCTCAGCGCCCCGGATAAGGTCTGTCTGCAGCGGCCGCAGATCCCCCGCAAATCCCTGCGTCAGCGAGTACAGCGCAAGCCGCAACTGCTCGAGCGGCGTGCGCAGTTTGTCTGAGGCCACGGCGATGAAGCGCGTCTTGAAGCGGTCCAGGTCCTGCAGCTCCGTCACGTCTTCGAGCACGCTTACTGCGCCCAGCAGCTTGCCATCCGTGTCGCGGATCGGCGTGGTGCGCAGACGGTAGCTGCGCTCCGCCTGCCCAATCCACATCGGCAGCAGCGCCGCTTCGCCCTCATGCGCCACCGGCCGCTGCATGGAGACGGCATCGCGCACCGCCTTCAGAATCTTTTCGCCGCCCGGAGTATTCGCCAGTGCCATGCGGTCGCCGGCCTTCTCGCCCAGCAGTTGCTCGGCTGCCGTGTTCAGCTTCAGCACCTCCCCGCGCGCATCGGTCACAATCACCGGTTCGAAGATCGACTGCACCACCGCGTCGGAGAGTTGGTGCTCCATCTGTTTGCGGCCGAACTCCGTCTCGCGCAGGTCGCGCACGTGCACCACCATGCGGTTTACGTCGTTTGCGACCTGGCCCAGGCTGTCATCGGAGCTCCACTCCAGCCGCTGTTCCAGATTGCCCTGTCCAATGGCTCGCATCTGCTGCGCCGCGCGGCGCAGCGGGCCAAGCACCGCCATCGCACTCCCGACGGCAATGAGGATCGCAGCAGGGATGGCAATCCAGGAGACGAGAGTAGCCGTCTGCGCCAGGCGAGCCTGCGCCGCCCCGCCGTGCAGGATGCTCACGGCCAGCAGCGCAACCGTGGTGACGAGGGCCACCAGCAGCAACAATCCGGCGATCAACCGCTGATTCAAACTCATCTTGTTGCCATCTGGCTACGACATGCCTTCCAAGTGTGCCACACTGCGCCTGCCTCTCCGGGAACGCGTCTTCAATGGGCTTGATACCGCGAAAGCACGTCCGCCAATGTGACCGTGCCCTCAATCGTGCCGCGTCGGGCGCGGTTCTGGACCGGCAGGATCGGCCACCGCGCCAGGTGCGGCAGCGCTGAATCGAGCGGCAGATCGGGAAACAGCAGTGGGATCCGATCTGGCTTCAGCACGCTCACCATCACCGTCTCCGGTGCGTTCACCGCCGCCAGGTTTCCCAACTCCGCCCGCGTCATCGAATACCAGGCATGCCCCGGCAGTCTCACCAAAAAGACCTCCGCCTGCCTTGCATCTACCTCTGCTGCGGCCGCACTCAACGTTGCTCCCGCCTCAATCACCGGCACAGCCAGCGGACGCAGCGCGTCCTCCAGGTGCAGCACCACCTCTTCGCGCTGCTCCTCCATCGAAGGCAGGTCCAGCCCATCCTGGTGCGTGAATACTTCGAAGATGGCGTGCGGTTGCAGGCTGCGTGCCACCAGGTACGCGATCGTGTTCGCCAGGATCACCGGAAGGATGATCGAGTAGTTGCCGCTCACCTCCAGCACCATGAACACGGACGTCAGCGGAACGCGCAGGAACGCCGCAAACAGCACGCCCATACCCACCAGCGCGTACGCGCCCACCGTGATGTGCAGGTTGGGGAAGTGGATCTTCTCGAACGTTCCGATCGACGCGCCCAGCATCGCCCCGATGAACAAGGTCGGCGCGAACATTCCGCCCGGCGTGCCGCTCGAAAACGAAATCGTCGTCGCCAGGATCTTCAGCAGCGCCAGGACCATTAGCGTCGTCCACAGGAACTGCCCATGCATCGCGCGGTTCATCACCTCGTAGCCCGGCCCCATGACCTGCGGGAAGCCGAAGTAGCCGATCAATCCCACGCAAAGCCCCGCGATCGGCGACTGCACGAAGAAGGTCCACCGCGGCAGGTTGCGCAGCCGCGGACGCAGGTAGCCCAGCGCTCGCGAAAAGATGCTCGCCGCCAGTCCACCGATCACGCCCAGTACCGCATACGCCAGCAGCTCGCGCGAATCTGTCACCGTCAGCGACGGGATCTGGAACATTGGCTCCGATCCCCAGAACCGCCGCGCCACCACCACGCTCGAGATCGCCGACAGCACCACGGAGCCCAGCACCGCCGCGCTCCACCGCCCGATAACCTCTTCAATCACGAACAGGATTGCGGCAATCGGCGCGTTGAAGGCAGCCGCCAGCCCCGCAGCCGCGCCCACCGGCGCAAACAGCCGCAGCCGCTGCCGGCTCATTCCCAGCCTGCGGCTGATCACCGAAGCCACACCCGCGCCAATCTGGAGCGAAGGATCCTCCGGACCCAGTGAGAATCCCCCGCCCAGCGCCAGCGCCGACGTGATGAACTTGCCGATCACCGTCTTGAACGAGATGTAGCCGTTGTAGATGTAAAGCGCGGCCTTCGTCTGGTTCACGCCGCTGCCGCGTGCCCCCGGAAAGAAGACTTGCACCAGCACCGCCACCACCAGGCCCATGATCGTCGGAACGAAGATCAGTCGCAGCAGCCCTGGCTGCGGCGCGGAGCCCAGAGTCAGCGTCTGAACCCAACTGATCGCGACCCGGAAGCTCACCACCAGCAGCCCCGAGATGATGCCGATGAAGATGGACAGCACCAGGAAGAGCCGCTCGTCACGCGTGGGCGCGATCTTCAGCAGGTCGATCTGCGACATCTGCAGCGGCTCAACCGCGGGCATGGTCTCCGGCAGAGACGCCGCGCCCGTCGCCAGCTTCGTCTGAGCGTCTGTCTCGGCTGTACTCATGCGTTCTGTCTGCTCATCTATCCCGTGCTCCTGCGTACCATGCCATAGCTTTCTGCATTCCCTGGTGAATCGCTCACAACTCAATCGAGTCCAGCGATGTTGCAATCCGCAGCAGCGCCGCGTCCTCGCCGGTCGGCTCCCCGCATACCTGGGCCGTTACCTGCTCCGTGTCGTAGACCAACTGCATCGTGGCCTGCTCCAGTTGCGGGTCAGCCAGCGCGGCTACCGTCAGCTTCGGCTGCATGCTCTGCCACTTGTCGCCCAGCGCACGCATCTGGTCATTGTTCTGGATCTGCGTACTACCGTTCTGCGGCATTGCGTTGTGGCCTGCTAATCCGTTCGCGCACGCCAGGTAGCGCTTCCGTGCCACATCACGCGCTCGTATCACGCGCAGCAGCCGGTCGCGTCGAGGCAGGTCCTCTGATGGGTAGAGCGCCATCACGGCATTCGCAATCTGCAGGTTCTTTTCCGCCAGCGCTCGGTCTTCCAGCGGATGCGCCGCAGTCGCCGCCTTCAGCGCCCGGTCCAGGTAGGCACGCGCCGTCTTGTATCTCCCCAGCAAAAACGCCATCTGCCCCGTGCCTTCCAGCGCCTGAGGCTCCGCCGGCCGCCGCCCCGCCACCTCGTGATAGATGCGCAGCGCATCCGCCGGATCATGCGCGTCGGCCAGCATCCCGGCCACCTGCATGAGTCCTGGGGTCGAAGTGTCGTTGCCTGCGGCAATCAGCAGCTCACCCCGTGCATCGTCAAACCGGTTCTGTTGGATCAGGTAGCGCACCAGCTCCAGCCGCACCTGCCGTCGGCGGATCGCTCCGTCGCCCTCCCACACCCCGTAGATCGCCATGTGATAGTGGTCCAGCGCCACTGGCGTCTGCCCCTGCCGGGCCGACAGCCGAGCCAGTTGCAGGTTAATGTTGCCGTCGCCCGGCTCCTTCTCCCATAGCGTGTTGAAGTAGACCGCTGCCTCCTGCATGCTGCGTGGCGTGCCCATCTGGGCCAGGGCCTTGGCCAGTTCCACCTGGGTGTCACGGTGGTCCGGCTCGTAGCCCAACGAGGTCCGCAGGTCATAGACCGCCGCCGCCGGATTGCTATGGACCAGCGCCTCCTCGCCCCGGCGCTTCCACCGGACAGCTGCATCCTTCTGATGTAGCGAGTACGACCGGAAGATCAGCCAGGTCAGCACCGCCAGCACGCAGGTCACGGCGAATACACTGAGCAGCGCAAGCGTATCCTTGAAGATAAGGTGACGCTTGGCCAGCCGTTCGGCAGGTGTCAGCGGAATGCTGGAGCGAAAGAAGGGGATTGTTTTCAACGCGGCTTTCCCTTCTAAGCCTAATCGTTTTCACAAACGGCATCGACACGTGAGAGCTATCGACGCAGCTTTTCCGTTAAGAAAAGCTGCTCCTCGCAGATGCTGGCGAGACCGTGGTATGTGTGAAAACGATAATCTGACCGGTCCCGCTCGCAAAGCGGCCACGCGGGTTCAGGTGCGCATCGCATAGCAAAGGAGATGCAGATCATGCAGAGACGTGATTTCCTCAAATCAGCCGCCGCCATCGCCACTCTGATGGCGCTGCGGGAAGAAGCCATCGCCGCCCCGGGCGAGATTCCCCGCCGCACCCTCGGGCGTACGGGTCAGTCCGTCTCTATCGTCGGCATCGGCGGCTATCACATCGGCGCGCACAACGTTTCCGAGCAGGAAGCCATCCGCATCGTCCGCACGGCGCTCGACTCCGGCGCCAACTTCCTGGACAACTGCTGGGATTACAACGATGGCGAGAGCGAACGCCGCATGGGCCTCGCCCTCCGGGACGGCTACCGGCAAAAGGCCTTCCTCATGACCAAGATCGACGGCCGCACCCCCGCCGCCGCACAGAAGCAGCTCGAAGACTCCCTCCATCGCCTCCAGACCGACCACATCGACCTGCTGCAGATCCACGAAGTCATCCGCCCGGCCGATCCTGAGCAGGCCTTCCGTGCCGGCTATGTCGTCGATGTCCTCAAACAGGCGCAAAAAGCCGGCAAAATTCGCTATATCGGCTTCACTGGTCATAAAAGTCCGGAGATCCATCTCAGCATGATCCAGACCGCGGATCGCCACGGCTTCACCTTCGACACCGTGCAGATGCCCCTCAACGTGATGGATGCGCACTACGACAGCTTCACGACGAAAGTCCTTCCCGTAGCGCGCGAACACAACATGGGCATCCTCGGCATGAAGCCCATCGGCAACGGCCTTATTCTGGGCAGCAACACAGCCACCGCCGTCGAGTGCCTGCACTACGCCATGAGCCTGCCCGTCTCCCTCACCATCACCGGCTGCGATTCCATGCAGATCCTCAACCAGGCCCTCACCCTCGCCCGCAACTTCCACCCCATGCCGCATGAGGCCATGACCGCGCTGCTTGCCAAGACCGCCAACGCAGCCGTTGCCGGCCAGTACGAGAAGTACAAGACCTCCAACATGTTCGACGGCACCGTGCACAACCCGCAGTATCTCGGTTAAACAGATACATCCGATATATGTCAGCAACCTCCATCCCGAATCCGCAAGTCGCCGGCCTCTCTCTTGATCTGGCGGCGAAACGCGAAGCCCTCCATCGCCGTATTCAGGAGCTCCAGAGCGTCATCGTCGCCTACTCCGGCGGCGTCGACTCCGCCTATCTCGCGCATGCCGCCCACACCGTCCTCGGCAACGGCATGCTCGCCATCATCGCGGACTCGGCCTCGCTCTCCCGCCGCCATCTGCGTGAAGCCGTTGCCTTCGCCGCCTCGCAATCCATTCCGCTCGTCACCGTCGCCACCGCCGAGCTCGCCAGCGAAGACTACGCCCGCAACGACGCCAGCCGGTGCTTCCACTGCAAGGACGAGCTCTTCACCGTCCTCGAGCGCGAGCGCACCACCCGCGGTATCGCGCACGTCGTCTACGGCCTCAACTCCGACGACACCCGCGACTACCGCCCCGGCCAGCAGGCCGCCGCGCAACACGCCGTGCTCGCGCCGCTCGCCGATGTTGGCCTCACCAAGGAAGACGTCCGCGCCCTTGCCCGCGCCGCCGCGCTCGATGTTTGGGACAAGCCAGCCTCCGCATGCCTCTCCTCGCGCATCGAGTACGGCCGCCGCGTCACCCCTGAGGTGCTTGAACAAGTAGAACGCGCCGAAGACGCGCTCGCCGCCCTCGGCCTCCGCCGCTTCCGCGTTCGTCATCACGGCAGCGTCGCCCGCGTCGAGCTCGCGCCGGAAGAGATGGATGCCGCTCTCAACCGCGAAATGTTCCAGCGCATCGGCGCCGCTGTCCGCGCAGCCGGCTTCCAGTACGCTGCTATCGATTGCGACGGCTACCGCTCCGGTTCCATGAACGAGGTGCTGCCCCTCACCGTCCTCACCGGCAACGGTAGATAGCGGTTCTGTGCATCAGAGAGAATCAACCATGCGCATTGGTTATCTTGAATGCTTCGCCGGGCTCAGTGGAGACATGCTGCTCGGCGCCCTCGTCGACGCTGGCGTCCCGCCCGCGCTCCTGCAACAGACCACCGCCTTTCTCAACCTCGGCGCAACCCTTGTCTTCGACTCCGTAGACCGCAGTGGCATCAGCGCGCGAAAAGCGCGCGTGTTAGTCGGCGGCGAGGATGCCGACGCGCCACACGATCATGCCCACGATCATCATCACGAACACCCACACGAACACGAACACCCACACAATCACGCGCCAGGCCATACACATCCGCACGGCCGCAATCTGCCGGCTATCCGCGAGATTCTCAACAAAGCGCCGCTCGCAACCGAGGCCCGCGCGCTTGCCCTTCGCGCCTTCGAGCTCCTCGGTCAGGCCGAAGCCGCCATCCATAATGTGCCACTCGACCAGGTACATTTCCACGAGGTAGGCGCCGTCGACGCCATCGTCGACATCACCTGCGCTGCCGTCGGTCTCACCTCGGTCCACGTCGACCGCTGGCATTGTTCGCCCGTAAACGTCGGCAGCGGCTTTGTCGACTGCGCGCATGGCCTTTTTCCCGTACCCGCGCCCGCCACCGCATCGCTGCTGCGCGGCATCCCCACCTACAGCGAAGGCCCCGCTATGGAACTTGTCACGCCCACTGGCGCCGCCATTCTGCGCGCCCTTGGTTGCGGCTTCACGCGGCCCACCGCCGCCTTCGAACACATCGGCTACGGCGCCGGCACGCGCAATCCCGCACGTTTTCCCAACGTCCTTCGCCTCAGCATCGGTGAAGCTGTCGTTCTGGCAGGCGACGACACCGTCGCCCGCGAAACAGTAAGCGTCCTCGAGTGTGCCATCGACGACCTTTCTCCGCAGATCATCGCGCACACGACACAACTTGCCCTCGAGCATGGTGCGCTTGACGCGATGACCGCCTCTGTCGTCATGAAGAAGGGTCGCGTCGGCACACTCGTTACCATCCTCTGTCGTCCTGCCGACGCCCCGCGCTTTGAAGAGC
>DASZGZ010000100.1:0-6357 GCA_035938355.1 Acidobacteriaceae bacterium | reverse complement strand
AAAGTGGCGTGGGACGAGGACCTGAACGCGGGCGTTTATGACCCGCGTGATCCCCGGTTCGCGGGCGGCATCTACGGCTCGACTCCGGCCGCAGCGGCGCAGGCCATGTCAAACCAGATGGCCTGCGATCTGGCGATGGGTTTGGTGAAGCATGCCTACGCGAGGTGGCCGCAGGGCGACTTCCCGATGGATCAATTGCTGATCGCTCCCGGCTCAACGTGGGAAGGCACAGCGAATTCGACGGGCGGAACGCTGTGGTTTTCGGTTACGGCGAATCACCAAACAGCTCTGGCACCACAGACGATGACGGTGACGTGTTCGGATGGCCTTAGCCACACCGACAGTTTGGGGGGCACACGAGTCGCGCATATCACGATGAACGGTTGTTCGACGGGCGGCTGCTCGCAGCCTTCCGGCGATTCGGCGTCCTATCTGGCGGGTGGTCCCGGCAACACGGGCATCGAAATGTCCTCGACCAGCGGGGTTCTGGAACACGTCGCCGCGAACAACTTCGGCGGCTATGGTATTCGCCTTGATGGGCAGGACTCCAAAGCGTTCCACATTACGGAAACGAATGATCTGAGCTGGTATTACGACGGCATCTACAAGGGCGTGCAGGAAACGGCGACGAGCGCCGAAGTCAGCGCCGTCACAACGGGCTCAACCGGCTCCGTTGCGCTTAACTGGCCTGCCGTGACTGGCGCTATCGGCTATGTCATCTATCGTGGGACATCGGCGGGAGCTGAGTCGGTCTTCTACATGGTGGCCGGCACCAACTCGTTCACCGATACCGGGGCGACAGCGAGCAACGGACACGTCACCAACGTGGTGACGAGCACGCTGGGAACGCCTGGAACAGTCACAGCCGCTCCAGCAACGACCGGCGGCGCACTTGCAGCCGGCACGTACTACTACAAAGTCTCGGCTTACGCTATCGACGGTTGGCATGGACAGATTGAGTTCTATGGCGCGGACAACATGGCCGACTGGATCGAGGTCTACGGACGCTTCGATGCGCCCACGACTTTGAACTATCATCACATCGCCGACGTGGTCGGGGGTGGCGGTTATGGTCACTTCGATCACGTCTGGGCACAGCTTGGACAGGTTGGCATCGCAGAGAAGTACGGTGCAGGAGGGGGATCGAACTTCGAGAATATCCGCGTGGACTTTGCGCGACTCGAAGGCTTCTTCACCGACGATATGAATGTGGCCGTTCGCGGCGGCATCATCGGCGGTAGTTGCACGTCGCCGAATGCAGCAACGATCAATACCGGCCAGGAGAACATCTTCCTTGCCGGTACGTGCAATCAGCTCTATGCGGCCGGCTTGAATGACCGCATAACCGATCTGCAATTCTTCGGTTTTGCCGGTTTCGGCCCATCCTACGCAACCGCTGATCTGTCGGTGCTTGGCGGATACGCCCACAATATCAGTGGCACCTTCCAGTTCGCCCCCGCGCTCGGTGTGTTGAACGGCAGTATCACCGAGCCGACCGGAGCAGTTGGGAATGTGACTGGGCCGACGCCAAGTGTGCAGGGACTCTCGGTTGTGATTCCCACCGACACCGCGCCTATCAACTATACGAACTTCTCACAAATAGGGAATGGTCAAGATTTCTACGTGCAGGGCGGCAATGCCAATGTCACCATCCTGTACAACCCGCCGTTCACCGTCACTTGCACCGGGCAGAACATCCATCTCGGGACAGTGAATGGTCGGCTGCATTTTCAAATTGCAGGGAACGGGATTGAAGCGGTGCAGGTATGCGGCAGTCAAGCCGCGCCATCCACGCTGTCCAGTTCTGAGACGGTTAACTTCTCGGCGACGCCAACATTCTCCACGGCGAGTCGTGCGAGCAATATCACCCTTCTAGGCAACGTGACTGGTTTCACGCTTTCGGCGGGGGCGGATGGGCAGGAGAAAACACTGACGTTCTGCCAGAATGCGACCGGCGGATTTAGTGTGGCGGCGCCAGCAAATGTCCATGGGTTTTTTACGGTGGGCACAACGGCGCACACGTGCTCTTCCCAGCACTTCACGTATTCAACTGCGCAATCCGCGTGGCTGGCGGATTCGCCCGGCGTCGTTAATGAGTGAGGCCGTCTTGGAGTGAGGCCGTCTTGTCGGTTTTCTCTCTTCGCGGATGCGAGGGGAGATCGCGACAGGTAGTGGCACGGAAGCACAACGAGGATAGAAGCGAAGGAGGTTCCGCGGTATCGCGGGGCCCTTTCTTTTGGGGGCGGGATGTTGAGTTGGAAGGTTTGGGCGAAGGGCATTGCGGCAGCCCTGATCGGAGGCGGCGCCAGTGCGGTGGCAGCAGCGGTGACAGCGCCGGGAATTGTGAGCGGTACGCGTGGGAGTTGGATGGTGCTGCTGCGAATGAGCGCGGTGGCAGCGGTGTTGAATGCAGCGGCTTATCTGAAGAAGAGCCCGCTGCCGGCAGTAGAGACGAAGGGGGAGTAAATGGGAATGAATCAAGTTTTTGTAGAGATCGGTCATGGCGTCGAAACCGCGGTTAAGGATGTGGTGAAGGGGGCTGAGGAGGCGCTGACCGTCGGCGGCAAGGTGCTCAAAGTGATTTCGGATGTGAAGGCGATGTCACCTGAGTTCAAGACGAACCTGGCGACTCTGGTTGACGATGCGAAAGCGATCGCGACGCCTCTGGCACCGGTTGTGGCAGGTGGTGGAGAAAATGTCGCTGCTGACCTGGCAGCGCTGGTTCCGGTTACAGAGGATGTGATGAAGCTGGTCAAGGATTTCATTGCCTTCCTGCCAAGCATCGAGGTGGCTCTGAAGAAGGTGGCCGCGGACGTGACGAGCGCGTAGCGCTCTCGCAAGACGCAGCGTGACGCGACGGAGATGGACCCTGCTGATTCGCTCAGCATTGACGAGAGGATGAGCTGAGGATGGTTGGAGATCTGGAGGAGTTACTGGCGCTGGGGCGGTTGCTGGATGAACCGACGCAGACTCTAGAGGGGGAGACGGCGGGGGTCTTCCTGGCGGAGGCGCTGCTGAAGGTGCGAACACGTACGGGAGTGTTCGCACCGCTGAGGCCGAACCGGGCGCAACGGGAGTTCGAACGACGTCGCGGCCGGACGAACATCGTGCTGAAGGCCCGGCAGATGGGCATCAGCACGTGGGTGGCGGGACGGTTCTTTCTGAAGACGGTGACGCTGCCAGGCACTTTGAGCGTGCAGGTGGCCCATACGCAGGAGGCGGCGGAAGAGATCTTCCGAGTGGTGCGGCGATTCCACAACGAGCTGCCGGAGGAATTGCGTGAAGGCGTGCTGCGGACGTCGCGGGCGAATGCGAGGTCTCTGGTATTTCCGGAGCTGGACAGCGAGTATCGCGTGGAAACGGCGGGCGATCCGAATGCTGGACGCGGCTTGACGGTGCAGAATCTGCACTGCTCTGAAGTGGCACGTTGGCCGGGTGATGCAGGAGCGACGCTGGCAGGACTGCTGGCAACGATGCCGGCCCGCGGTGGCGAGGTCGTGCTTGAGTCGACTGCTCAGGGGGCACACGGATGTTTCTACGAAGAGTGGATGCATGCGGAGACGAATGGCTGGGTGCGGCATTTCTTTCCGTGGTGGTGGGAGCCGAGCTACCAGCTGGATGCGGGTGAAGACGCGGAGAACGAGGAAGAGTGCGCGCTGATCTCGAGTCATGGGCTGACACGCGAACAGATTGCATTCCGCCGGCGACTGCAGCGGCAGTTCGGAGTGCTGGCGCGGCAGGAGTATCCGGAGAGTGCGGATGATTGCTTTCTCGCAAGCGGCAGTTGCGTATTCGACACAGAGGCGATCGACCGGCGGTTGCGCGATGTGCCCGCGCCGGTGGAACGGCGCTGGAGCGGCGCGCTGGAGGTGTGGTTGAAGCCGATGCCAGGGCGTGAGTACCTGGTGGCCGTGGATCCGGCGGGCGGCGGGAGCGAAGGCGACTATGGGGCGATGCAGGTGCTGGATGCGGTTACAGGATTGCAGTGCGCGGAATTCCAGGGCCGATGCGGATTGCTGGAGCTGGCAGAGCGTGCAGCAACGCTCGGTCGGGAATACAACGGCGCGATGCTGATCGTGGAGCGGAACAACCATGGTGCGGGTGTGATTGCCTATCTGACGGGGACGGTGCGGTACGCGCGGTTGTATGAGCAGGATGGACAACCGGGTTGGTTGACGACGGCGCTGTCGCGGCCACGAGTGCTCGAACAGGTGGAGCGATTGCTGGGCGAGGGAGCAGAGAGCGTGATGAGCGCGCGGCTGCTGCGCGAGATGAAAACCTTTGTGCGGGATGGGCGGGGACGGACCGGTGCGGCACCGGGGCAGCATGACGACCTGGTGATGGCGATGGGAATCGCGCTGGCGGCACGTAATGGTAACTGAGCATTCGGAGAACGTGCCTGGCGGCCGCACAGCTCCCGTTAGAATCGCTGGCAGGGAGAAGGACGCGTGGCAGTGCTGGCGGTGCAGCAGATTCGGGCAATGCGTGGCGGGGCACAGAGCCAGTTGATGCTGGGCTCGGATGAAAACCTGTGGGTGGTGAAGTTTCAAAACAACCCGCAGCATACGCGCGTGCTGGCAAATGAGTATCTGGCGACGCGGTTGGCAGCGAGTGTTGGGTTGACCGTGCCGGCATGCGATGTGGTTGAGGTGACGGATTGGTTGATCGCGAATACGCCCGAATTGCTAATCCAGGTGCCGAGCGGACGGGAACGTTGCCGGGCTGGACTGCATTTCGGGTCGCGGTTTGTGGGCGGGCTCATGCCGGGGCAGGTGGTGGATACGCTGCCGGAGGCACAGCTTGTCGAGGTAAAGAATATATGTGAATTTGCCGGCATGCTGGTGGTCGACAAGTGGACGTCGAACGTGAATGGGCGACAGGCGGTGTTTGGGAAACGGCCGCGCGAGCGGCGGTATACCGCGACATTTATCGACCAGGGATATTGCTTCAACGCGGGTGAGTGGAAGCTGATCGACACGCCGCTGCGCGGAGTGTTCGCGAGCAACCTGGTGTACGAACGAGTGGTTGGCTGGGAGAGCTTTGAGCCCTGGCTGGGGCGGGTGGAGCGGATGGACCCGCAGACGATATGGTCGACGGCAGAGGCGATTCCGCCGGAGTGGTATGGCGGGGACACAAGAGAGCTGGAGCAGCTGGTAGAGGCCTTGCTTGCGCGTCGCGCGCGGCTGCGTGAGTTGATCGACGGATTTCGTGAGTCGCATCGAATGCCATTTCCGCACTGGGGAAGGCCAGTCTCCGAGATACTGCCTGCGATTTTTGCGGAGCCATTCCCAAAGGGGGAGTGGGGGACGAAAACGGGCGCGGGGAAACTGGTGATGTAGGGTTCGGGGATGGAAGAATGCGGATGGGTGTGAAGATATTGGGCGAGACGTGCGAAGCGGTGCTTGGCATTGACGGTCAAAGCGGGGTTCGGAGTTGACGACTCGGCAACGCTGTGAGTTCTCACTGATCCGATATGTGCCGGATCCGGTGAAGAACGAGTTCGTGAATATCGGCGTGCTGCTGCGAGACGAGGACGCACGGGCGGCGGTCCGCTTTACGCGGGACTGGAGCCGCGTACGCTGCATCGATCCGGACGCGGATACGGCGATGCTGGAGGCGCTGGAGGCGGAGATCGGACGGCGGTTGGCGCAGGATGCGCGGGCGGTGGTCTCGTCGCTGGAGGATGCACTCTCGAACGCAGTGCAACTGACCGAGTCCAAGGCGTGCCTGGCAGAGTCGTTTGCGACGGAACTTGAGAGCCTGATGGCGCTGTATGTGTTGAATGCAAAGCGGAAGCGCGAGAGCCGTCGCACCGGCCGCGCTGCGCTGCAGGCGCGGATGCGGACGGAGTTTGAACGTGCAGGGGTATGGGATTTGATGCAGAGGCGGATCATCGCCGCGCGGTATACGCGAGCAGGTGATCCGTTGCGGATCGATTGCGGGTATCGGCCGAACGGCGTGGTGCGGATGTTCCATGCGGTTTCGCTGGCGGGCGATTTGGAGAGCGCGAAGGTGCTGGCGTTTTCCGCTGCGGATTTAATGGAGGGCGTGACGCGGGTGGAGAAGGCGACTCTGGAGTTGACGGCTATCGTCGAGCCGCTGCGGGATACGGTGCCGGAGGATGGCGAAGAGGAGCAAACTTCCTACCGATTTGGTGTGGAGACGATGGAGCGAGCGCATATCCGGGTGCTGACGACGTCCGACCTTGAGCGCGTCGCGGAGACGGCGCGGCGGGAGTTGCGGGTGTAGGAAGGTGAACAGGCGGAGCGTGGTGTAGCGATTCGGCCCGAGCGGGTATGGCGGGGGGTAATGGCAGGGTGAAGCCTATGGCTTCGCCCTTTTTCTTTGCGGCAAAGC
>DASZGZ010000099.1:0-9279 GCA_035938355.1 Acidobacteriaceae bacterium | reverse complement strand
GTTCCACCCGCAGGCCCTCGCCTTCCAGTCCGGCAAAGGGCAGCAGGGAGCTCTCGCCGCCCAGCAGCAGATCGAGCGAGATGCCTTCCCTGCCGCGAAGCTGACGCGCCAGCTCGTAGTGATAGCGAGACATCCCGCCGGCATCCTGCAGAGACGTCACCTGATGATCAACCGCGATCCGCACCCGGACTCCTCGTAGGTTCGTGGCGTGCTAGTCGCGTCGCTCGCCGCGTCGTCAGCCGCTCCCAGAGCGCCTTGCGGCTGAGTCGCGCAAAGGCCGGGTCCGCATAGCCGCGCTGGTGCAACACGCGCGCCGCCAGTCGCAGCAGGTGCATGCCGCGTTCACCCGGTCCGCGATACAGGTCCATGAAGTCGCTCTCCGCCGCAAGAAATGTCGCAAAGCGCGCCGGCGTCATCCGTCGATCGTAGTCCAGCATTGCCATCTCATGTTCCAGGCTGAGATCGGCGGCAATACGGATGGAGAATCCGTGCTCGTGCAGGCGGTGGAAGACATCGATGTCTGAATAGTCCAGCCAGAAGCGCGTGCTGTAACCGCCAATCTCTTCGAGCGACCGCACCCGCATCAGCGTTCCGCTGTTTGCCGCAAAGATCGATCGTATTTCCGTGCAGGCCGCATCCGGCCGCGCCAGCGGGATATGCCGCGCAAAACGCCACAGCCTCGGTGACATGCAGAATGACCCCGCATACAGAAAGGGCACAACCGCCGCCACTCGCTCGTCGCCGGCAGTCTCGGCAGCGTGGCGAAGCATCCCGCGCAGGAACTCCCCTGTCACCGAAGTGTCATCATCCAGCAGCTGCAGCCAGCCGCAGCCGCGCTCCGCAGCCATTCGGGCGGCGGCGTTGTATCCGCCACTCACCCCCTCATTTCGAGGCGAATGCTGGTAGGTAAATGCGAATGGAAGCTCCCTCTCCTCCTGCATCTCGGGGCTGTTCTCCCACACCAGCACATCCAGTTGCTGCGCCAGCGACGGATCTTCCGCGAAGGCCCGCGCCAGCC
Source organism: Acidobacteriaceae bacterium (assembly GCA_035938355.1). Taxonomy (GTDB): domain Bacteria; phylum Acidobacteriota; class Terriglobia; order Terriglobales; family Acidobacteriaceae; genus KBS-83. Next base: position 8,261 of record DASZGZ010000099.1, on the reverse strand, counting down.
CTGCGAGGGTCTTTGACTGAGCGAACGGCTTGCGATAGATCACAACTACGGCCAGGGCACGCACGAGTGCAGCGTTCGTCTGTTCGCGTCGCGCTTGCCGCATCAGCGGCTCTCCGCTGGCGTGGTCCCGTGCCAGCCGCCCATCGTGTTGCGCCACGCCGACAACCGCCTGCTCTTCGCCACCGTCAGACGCCGCCACAGTGCGTCCCATGTCGTTCTCCGCACTTCGCGCGTTTCGCCTCGCAGCGTCTGCTTCACCAGCCGCCCTGCAAGCTGCACGGTATGCGCAGCCCCCGCAAGCGGAGAGCCGTATTGATCGAAGTACGCCGACTCCGCCGCAAGAAAGTTCCGCAGGTGGGCGAGCGACACCCGGTCCCGATAATTCAACAGCGAGAAGTGATGCTCCAGATGCACGGAATCCAGCACATACATGCGCCAGCCGTGCACGTAGAGCTGGTGGTGCAGCCAGCTATCAAGATGGTCCAACCAGAAACACGGATCGAATCCGCCAATGGTGTTGAGCGCCTCGACGCGCAGCAGCGCCGCCGAGTTGAATGCGCGTGCCTCACGCGCCGGCACTCCACTGAACGATGCCGGCATCGGCGTCGTCCGGCTCAATCCGACATAGGCCGGCGAGAGCAGACGTTCCCCTTCCGCCAGATGCGGCACGATTGCGGCAATGCGCGGGTCTTCTTTTGCCGCACGCAGCCCCGGCTCTATCGCAGAAAAAAAATCCGCTGGAAGTGCCGTGTCCTGATCGAGCGTCAGCAGCCAGTCGCAGCCTTCTGCAGGCCCAGCGGCGCCCTGCCCACTGGCGGAGAGGCGCGCGCCCTCGTACGCAGCGTAAAGGCCGCGATTCACCGGTGCTGCGTGATACCGGAAATCCTCCGGCAGCTCCTCCGCGGCAACGTCACCCGCAGGGCTGTTGTCGTGGATCAATACGGAACAGTCGACGGAAGGATTCTCACGCAGGGCTCGTGCCAGCGTTGCCACGGTCACGGATGCCGAAGGGCGTTGCTTGTACAAAACGATGACCGCGAGAATCCGTGAGCGATCCATTGCACCCTCGCCCGGCACCTCGGCTCAGCCCCGAAGGCGCATCGCCTGCTTCACCTGCTTGTAGCGCTCGCGCAGATCCGGGCTGGTGTCCAGGTACTCGTACACATAGATCACCCCGCAGCGGATGAAGCCGAACATGGTCCCCAGCACCACCCCGGCGATGATGAAGAGGAATGGCTTCGGCCACGATGTCCCCTTCGGCACCAGCGGCGGGTCCACCATCTGCACCGTCGGCGACGCTTTGGCTTCGTCGATCCGGGCCGCCTCCAGCTGCCGCGCCAGCAGGTCATAAAGCGTCTGGTGGTATTGCACATCGCGCTCTTTGCGAACGTATTCCAGTCCCGCGCCGGGAAATTCCTTCTGCGACAACATGGCACCGTTGGTGCCCTTTTGTAGCTGCGCCAGTTGCGCGCGCAGCCCCGTCAGCTCCGTGCGCAACCGGACCACATCGGGGTTCTGCTCCGTAGAGGAGGAGAGCAGCGCGCCAAGTTCTACCTCGCGGCTCGTGATGTTGGCCTGGATGTTGGCCTCTTGACCGAGGATTGTCTGCGCCTGCCCGCTCAGCTGCAGTACGCCCGTGGTCTGCTGCGTCTGCGTCATCGCGACTTCGGCATCGGCCAGCCGGTCCTTCTCCAGAAAGAGTTGCTGCTGGAAAAACTGGCGCCGCTGGGCCGCCGCACCGATGGCCAGCCGATTGTTCTGACGAAACAACTCATCGGCATAACCATTGATCAGCGCAACGGTGCGGTCCGGGTCCTTGTCCTCCACCGTGATCTGAATCAGGCCGTCCTTGTTCGCGACGAACTTCGAACGCTTGCGCAACATCGCCGCTGCGCCGTCGAGATCGGGAATCTTGTACCAATCCATCAGGTGGAAGCGATCGACCATATCGTCGGCCACCAGATTCGTCTGCAGAATCGCGATGTAGAGGTCTGCCGGATTCTTCCCAAGATTGGTCCCTACACCGGCAAAGGCCGTCAGAGCGCCCAGCTGGCTCAGTAGCGCGGCGCTGGACTGCTCCTGCTGCGGCGGCATGATGGTCCCATCCGACTTGTAAAGCGTGTCCGCGCGAAGAATCGCAATGATCGCGATCACCAGCCCCGCCAGCGCCCACCCGAGGATCAGCCACTTGCGCTGCGCAAAGATGAGCAGCACGTCCAGCACGTCCAGCCTGCGGACGCTCCCGTGTTCAGTTTCTATAATCTGGCTCAATTCGTGATCACCGCCAGCGCCCCGGCGCCCAGGGCAATAGAAGAGAAGAGCTGCGCGAAATTCAGCAGGTTGCGGATGCCGTTGCCGCGGTAGGTCTTCTCCGGCACCACGATCGTATCGCCGGGCTGTACGCGCGATTGCTCGAATTCGTTGCCCCAGAAGGTCTTCGCCGAATCCCGGCTAAACACCGAGCCGTCCGCGCGGATCACGAACGCATGGTCCTTGTCGGCATCGCGGTTCGCGCCACCAGCTTCCTTCAGATAGCCAAAGACGCGCCGCTGCGGATCGAAAAGAAACGAACTCTGCTCATACACAGCGCCCACGACGTTCACGCTGGAGGGCTTCGCGGGAACGATGAACCGGTCTCCATCCTCCAAGGCCAGCTCTGGGAGCTTATCCAGATTGTCCGCATCCGGCGTCAGCGACAGCACCACACGACCGCTGGCGCGCATTTGTCGGAGTCGCGTGATCAACAACTGCGTAGCGGCAAGCGATGCTGCATTGGCCGTCTGATCGGTCGGGCTGACCGCTCCTGCTGCGTTCGCCGCTGCGGTGCGGTCCGTGGTTATCTCAAACTGCGTGACGTAGTCGTCCAGCCGCTGCTGTTGCACGATGCGTGTCGACTCCCGGGTCAGCTCCGCACCAAACAAATAGGCGTTCGGCGTCAGGCCGCCCGCGCGCTCCACCAGATGGCGGAGCGTTTCGCCGGGTTGGGCGCTGTAAATGCCCGCATGCTCCACCTCGCCCTCGATACGCACCAGTTTGGTCTGCTGACTCTGAGGCACGCGGATGTCGGCCTGGGAAAAGATCGTGATGACGTCGTGCGCTTCCAAAGTCAGGTCCTGGCTGGCGTCGTGGTCTCTCACCAGCTTGCCGAGATCGAACGGAATCAACGTCGTCTTCAGGCTCACTGGATCCATGCGCTCGATCACCGCGTACGACCAGTCGATCTCCGGCGCCATCAGCGACACGTCATTCAGATAGAGCGCCGTCGCGGTATTTTCCGTTCGCGCCATGCGCTGCTCATCCGCTAGCGAACCGCCGCCGATGGTGTTGTTGCGCGGGATTGTGTTCTGCGGAGTCTGCGTTGGCTGGTTTGACACTGTTCCCGGCATCAGCACTTCGGGCGGTGGTATGTCACTCGCATTGCTGCCACTCGACGTAGTCGACTGCGTGCCCTGCGTATTCAGGTCCGTCGGAGAGGGCACCGCGCTCGGCGTCGACCCGGCCGCGCCCGCTCCCGCATCCTGGCCTGCCTGCGCACTCTGGGCCGCCTGCTGCTGGTCAGAAAGGCGCTTCTGCTGGTCCCGCTGCAGAAAAAGCAGATATTGGCGCTGGCTCTCCGCCTGTGCCGCGCGATAGGCCGTGAAACGCTGCGCATAGTCCGGCTGGAAGACCGGCGAGGGCAATCCCAGTTGATTCCGTTTCTGCCAGTAATCGCGTGTCACCAGCGATTCGCTGTTCGGCAGCAGCTCACTCAGCTTCATGCCCTGGTGCCAGGCGAACCTTCCCGGGTCCGCTACGTTGCCGCGCAGCGTCACCGTCTGATCGAAGCTCGGCGAAATCGGCAGCACGCGAACAATGTCTCCATCCTGCAGTGGCGTGTTTTTTCCCGCCGCGTCCAGGGCCACATCGAGAGCGCGCTGGTGTTGTTCCCCATCGATACGTTCCAGCGAGGCGCGGGACAAGGACGCCGTGCTCGTGAGTCCGCCCGCATCCATCAGCGCTTCGCCCAGCGTGGAGGTCTCCTTCCGGTCCTTCAGCTCGTAAATCGCCGGTGATCGGACGCTGCCGTACACCGCCACCTGTGGTCCGACCGGAGGAATGTAGATCACGTCTCCCGGCAGCAGCCCCACATCGTGCGACTTGTCGCCGTTCACCAGCAGCTCATACAGGTCCAGGTCCGCGACCGTGGCGCCATTGCGGCGCAGCAGGATATGACGCATCGAACCTTGCGGCGCGGGGCCGCCCGTCGCGAAGAGCGCGCTCACCAGCGTGCTCATGGAACTCACCGTGTAGCTGCCCGGATAACGCGCCTGGCCCGTAAGAAAAATGCGGATCGGGTGAAGCTGTCCAAGGTTCACCGACAGGTCGAAGTTCTTGTAAATGCGCGCAACGCCGTCGCGTACCTGCTGCTGCAGATCGCTGTACGGCGCCCCGCCCACGTGGATCGCGCCCACGTGTGGCACAAAGATCATGCCCTGGCGATCTACCGTGACCTCTGCGTTGAAATTAATCTGTCCCCAGACACGGACCAGTAGCTGGTCGCCGGGGCCCACGACGTAATTCGAAGTCACCGGCACCTGGTCGACGGGTGCGAAGGTGCTCGGGCTCTGCAGAAAAAGCTTCGCCCCATAAATAGGCAGCATCTGGCCTACGGACGAATACACCATCCGCTGAAATTCGGTGGGCTGGTCCGGAGCGAAGAACCGCTGATAATAAAGAGGATAGGTGCGCGCGTTCGTGCCCTCGCCGCGTCCCCCCAGATTGTCGGTAAAGGTCGGCACCTGCTGCAGGTCCATCGACTGCGATGGGCCACCAGCGCCGCCAACATTGATGCCCCCCCCCAAGCCGCCAGTACCGCCACCTGTCCCGTAGGGATTCTGTGTCGTAGCACCCGGAACAGTGTTCTGCAGGTTGGGCAGTTGTATCTGCTGGCCGGTTGTCGCGTTGCCCCCACAGTAAGAGGTGCTGGGATCACACCCGCTCTGGCTGAGTGCTGGCAACGGTTGCAACGCCGCAACCGCCAGTGCGCTTGCCAGAAAGACCGTTAATCGTTGACTCATATTTGGGGGCTTGCAGCACGCCGATTCGGCCGTAATCGATCGGCACGCGTCGCTGTTTCACTCCTTAGGACAATCCTTGCCCAAGTCTGCCACGCAGCCCGGACCCTCACTAGTGTAGAGCCTATGTGGCCTCTGCGGTATGCCCCTTTCGGTTCCGCCGCGGGAAATGCGAAAGAAATTCACCTGGTGCGGGATCCTCAATCTCCTTGCTGGTTCCACGCGAGCGACTCCGCCACCACCGCCTGGGATGGTGGTTTCACCTGTTGCGTCACGCGCGCCCGTATGCCGCCGCCCACCAGTTCCTGCCGCGAAGCCGCCATCAGGCACAGGACACAAAGAGAGAACGGACTGCCGAAACTGAAGAGATAGCGCGTGGAGACGTTATTCAGGAAGTACACGATCATCATGGACCACAACATCATGTAGTAGCGCGTCCACGCGTTGTTCTCCCGCAGGCGCGAGGCCTTCCATAGCAGGAAGAAGGCCCTCACCATACTTCCCAGAATCATCAAACCGGCAATCAGGCCGCTCTCAAACAGCAACTGAACATATCCGTTGTCGATGGTGCCCACCATACGGTCGCCTGCTCGATAGCCGAAACCAAACAGCCACCTGTTGTGCGCGCGGAGGATACGGAAGGCTATGTTCCACATGCCCGTGCGGCCAGAAAGGCCGGACTTGAGCCCACGCTGGCTCGAGCTCAACGACAGGAAGTCGTTCAGAAAGTCCGCAATGTGGCCGATCCGATTGTGTGCAAGAAGAAACGTCGCTGCCAGCGGGATCATGATCAGCAAGACGATGATGTGCACCCGACGGATCCGGAATCGCAGCAGCCGTCCGCCGCCCAGGGCTCTGGCCAGCACGCACGCGCCGGCGGCAAGCACGGCCGACAGAGTGCCGCGGGAACCCGTCAGGAAGATGAAAACGAAGGTCGCTAGAGAAAGCAGGATGAGCGCTCGCTTCCGCCACCGCTCCTTCTCCTCCATCGCCCGCCAGACAATGGCGGGAAGAAAGCCTCCCAGAATGAAGGAGAGTAGATTGGGGTGCGCGCGAGTGCCGCCGGTGAACCGCCCGGTGTCCGCCGCCAGCATGGCGTGCCGCCCGGAGATCAGAACCACAATAGCAGTCACAAATCCGGCCTGCGAGTAAGCACGCAGCAGATTCGGGATGCCCATCTCCTGCACCACCAGGCGCGCACAGAAAAATACCCCGATGAACAAAATTCCGTAAGCCTCAGAATAGGTATCGTGCGAGGTGTAGGAGACGACCTCGCCAAACACCACTGCCGCGAACCACAGCCCCCCGCCGCTAAGAATATGCTGCACGCGGTCCGTACGTCGTCGTCCGCACAGGACCAGCAGGCCGCAACAGGCGAAGAATGACAACGACAGATACTGCGCAATCCCGACGCTGGTCTCGTATTGCAGAAAGGCGGTTACGAAACTCAGGCACATGCCCAACCGCAGAAGCCACGCCAGGCTCACCCGCGGCGCGGTTGGCGCAGCGAGAGCTGCGCCGGATGGTCCTCTCCACTCGGCGCGTGCTGACGTTGCCATCCTCATGCCCTCTCGGCGCAGCGATCTCTCGCGACTGCATGGCCTCTATTGGCCGTTGCTTCTCAAATGAAGTCTCGACAGATTATTACCCTGCTCTGCCAGAGCGGCAATGGTGATGGTCCTCTATGGTAATCCCGGCGGGCGTTCGGTATCGTTCGACTATGCTGAACGCGCTGCGCCACGTCTGGCGTCATCCCCTCAATGCAGACGCGCCGCTCGCGGGCATCAGCCGCTTTGTTCGCTGGCAGATTGCTACCCGTCTGCTGCCGGGAGCCGCGGTGGCCATCCCCTTCACGGACCGCGCCAGACTTCTGGTCTCCCGTGGCATGTACGGCGCAACGCAGAACGTCTATTGCGGGCTCAACGACTTCGAGGACATGAGTTTCGTCCTTCATTACCTCAGGCCGGAAGATATCTTTCTCGACGTGGGCGCGAACATCGGCGCCTATACGGTGCTCGCATCGGCCGTGGCCGGTGCGCAGAGCTATGCCTTTGATCCGAGCCCGGCCGCCATTGACTCGTTGCGCGCCAATGTCGAGCTCAATCGCATCGCTGATCTCGTCCGTGTCGAGCCCTGCGCCATCGGGCGCGCTGCGGGCAGTGTGTCTGTCTCCACCAGCGGCCCATCGGCAATGCATCACATCGGCAATGAAGGGTCCTCCTCGACGATGGAGATGCGCACCATCGACTCCTACGATCTGCATCCATCGATCATCAAGATCGACGTGGAGGGCTACGAAGCGGAGGTCCTGGCCGGCGCCGCCGAAACCGCGCGACGCCCTGAGCTGGTCGCGATCATCACCGAGAACAGCGATGACAGCGTCAGGTACGGAGACGGCATCCAGAGCATTTCTTCCTTCATGAGCCTGCATGGCTTCACCGCCGTCACCTACGATCCGTGGCGGCGCAACATCACGGCAAAGAACAAACGGTCGGACAATACCCTCTACCTTCGCGATATCGAAACGGTAAAGCGCCGTGTCGCCGAGGCTAGTCCTTTCCGGGTCTTCGGACGCTCCATCTAAGCCGCACGCGGTCAGTCCGCATCCGATCACCACACGGATCACTCCACAGTCAGCTGCAGCGTCACGCTGTGTGACACTCCGGGCGCGCCAGCATCGACCGTGATCGTGTACACGCCCTGGCCGCTGCCGCCGGAGCCCTGTCCGGGAGTCGTGGCTCCCCCATTGATTGACAGCCCGCAACCGCTCAATCCCACACAGAGCGCCCCCAGAGCCAGCAGCATCCGACAGTGCCCCGCGAATCTCGTCCAACCCCGTCGCCTCCAGAGCGCCAGGCACGCCAGCAGCGCGCCGGCAGCGGATTTGCCGCTCCAGGGCAGCGCCGGTCTCGAGTGCGCGCTCGTTGCGGGCGGATTCGCGGACGTATTCACCGTCACCTGAATCGTCGACGTTGCGCCCGTCCCGGTCATCGTCGCATTGGTGGGATTGATCATGCAGGTGCTCCCCGCCGGCGCGCCCGCGCACGTAAAGCCGACCTGTCCGGCCGACCCGCCCAACGGCGTCAGCAGCAGCTGATACGTTGCGCTGTTTCCCCCAGTCACCGTGCTGCTCGAGGCGCCCTGCACGCTCAACTGAAAGTCGGCTCCATCTCCTGTCAGCGGCACGTTGAGCGGTGTACTCACGCC
>DASZGZ010000098.1:0-4822 GCA_035938355.1 Acidobacteriaceae bacterium | reverse complement strand
CCTTGACCGCCTGGTCGATCAGCGATTGCACCTTGCTGTCCGCCTCCCGGCTGGCTTCGCGCTGCTGACGCCCCAGCTGCGCCTGTTGCCGGCCGAGTTCGCCCTGCAACGCGCCCAGCTTTGCCTGCTTGGCAGCCTGATCGCGCATTTGTTGTATCAGCGGTTCCATTTGCTTGCGGATCTGCTCCGTCTGATCGCGCATCTGTTTTTCCAACTCCTCGCGCTGCGGCTGCTGTGCGCGGAACTGCTCCATCTCCTTGTCGAAGCGCTCGCGCGTCTCCTTCATCTGCGCATCGAGAGCGGCGCGCTGCTGCTCCGTCATCTTCTCCCCATCCAGCGCCAGCTTCATATTCCCTTCCGATAGCTCCGCGACCGTCTTGTCGAAGTCCTGCGGCATCTCGAAGTGGAAATCTTCCCCGAACTTCGCCTGCTTCTCGCCCAGTTCGCCCTGCAGCTCACCCAGCTTGCCCTGAAGTTCGCCCAACTCTCCCTGCTGGTCGCCAAGCTTGCCCTGCCGATCGCCAAGCTCCCCCTGCTTATCCGCCAGCTCATTCACGTGCGAATACGCCTGCTCCGCCTGCTTGACCAGCGCCGGATCGTCGATGACATAAGTCTTGCCATCGCGCTCGAACAGGATGGCCCCACCCGGGTGCTTCGCCCTCTCGTCACGGAACGCACTCGAGTCACCTGACCAGCCATGCATCATCACCACGTGGTCCCCGTCCGGCCCATAGATCGCATACCTGCGTCCGTGAACGTCAATCGGCCCATTCACATCTACCTGCGGCACAGCCATTACGTGCAGACCGTCCTTCAGGATCATCATGGGGCGAACCGTGGCCAGAGCCTGAACATCGGCTAAGGCCTGAACATCTATGACAGGCGAGACAGGACCGACGCGTTGAATGACCATGACCTTGTCACCGTCTCTGGAAACGACATGGGTCTTCAAGTGGATCTCAGGATGAACCTGGATGACTGGACGATCGGAAGAGTCGAGTCCGATGCCTTCGCCAACGCCGACACCCGTGCCTGATGCGATGTGGACGTCGCTGTCAATGGCAGGCGGCGCTGCCGGCAGGACTACGTCAGGCGCAGCCGGAGCAGGCGCAGGAGCCGGTGCGGCCATCGGAGGCGCTGGCGGCGCAGGAGCAGGCGCGGGTGCAGCGTTCGGAGGTGCAGGCGTGGGCGCCGGATCGGGAGCGGCATCTGGCGCCGGAGGAGCTTGTGGGGCTGCGGCCGGTGGGGCGGCGACCGGCGGGGGCGGCGGAGACGCGGGCGCCTGCGGTGCGGCGAGGACGATCGTGGCCGGCTGGATGATGTGAACAGAGGCAGCAGCCACGATGGCAACGGTGGCAAGCAATGCACCAGCCGCGATGGCCTGGCCCCGACGATGGCGGAAGGCGCTGGAGAGCTGCGGGTCGGCGATGAGGCGCTCGATGCGTTCCCTGAGCCCGGCGGACTGCGCCATCGCGAGCATGCCTTCAGGTGTCCGCTCCGCCGTAGCAAAGCGGACCAGCAGTTGCGCATATCCGAGGCCGTCTCCGCTCGAGGCGATGGCCGCGCGGTCGCAGATGGTCTCACTCAGGCGCGAGAGCTGTGGGCGAAGCCACCACGCATGCGGGCTGATCCAGAAGAAGCAGTGATGCAGCGTGGCGGCGAGCTGGAGATAGAAGTCGCCTTCGCGGATGTGCTGAGCTTCGTGCGCGAGCGTGGCGCGGAGAGCGGCTTCGTCCCAGTCGATGGCTTCGAGCGGCAGCAGGATGCCGCGGCCGACGGTGGCGGGAGAGCGCAGGTCAAGAGAGAGGCGGACGGGGAGATCGGTCTCCGATGTAGCGAAGGTTTGCGCGCGACGCCAGAGGCGTGCCGCAAGGGCGATGCCGAGAAGCACACGCACCAGCAGAAACGCGGTGATGAGGAGGTAGGCTGCGAAGCCGATTTGCCACCAGCGGATATGGCGGGCCGCGGGTGCGCGTTGGGGTGGGCCTGCCAGCGCGGCGGGGACCGGCAGGTTGGACGTGACGGCCGGGGCAACGAGTTCAGACTGCCGGGGAGTCGTTGTGAATACAGATGCGTTGCTGCGTGAGGAGCGCTCGGGCGGGTTGAGGGTGAGGGTCGACACAGCGGAGATGGCGCGGGTGGCGGGCAAGATCACGATGCGCGGCGTGGACCACAGTGCAAGGAAGGAGAACGATGGAATATGCAGGGCCACGAGCGCCGGCATTGCGAGAGCGAGGATGAGGACGGAGGTCCACGCGCGCTTTGCGAGATGTGCATGCTCGACGCGCAACACACGCAGCACTAGGGCGACGGCGAGGGCCAGGGCAAGCGAACGGACTGCCGACTCTCCGAGAATATGGATGATGCTCATCTCGACTTCTCCTTTACTGCGGTCTCCCCTACTTCTTTACTGCGGCACCAGTTCGGACTCCTGCGCGCTACTTTGACTTCCCTACCTTTGTCTTCGCGCGGGCTATCTTCGCCGCCAGGCGCTGCAATTCGTTTTCGCTGAGCACGTCGGCGTTGACCATGCCGACGAGCAGGGCCTCCACCGAGCCGCCGCAGAAGCGATCAACGATGCGCTGCACAGCGCGTCCGGCGACCGAACGGCCATCCTCCGCGGCACGGTAGAGATAGGTGCGCTGCTCGACGGTGTGAGCGAGATAGCCCTTCTCTTCCAGCCGACGCAGAACGGTGCGGACGGTCGACTCCTTGAGAATGCGCCCCGCGGCATGGAGCTGTTCGCGGACCTGCTCGGCGGTCGCCTGGCGTTGTTGCCAGACCATACGCAGGATCGCCTGCTCGAGTTCGCCGAGCCCGGCGGGGTCGTGATCCTGAGTGTTGTGGGCTTCCGGATTCGGGTGGGCCGAAGTGCTACTGTTCATAGTGCTACAGACTGTAGCACTGAGCGAATAGTGAGCGCAAGTGGTGGAAAAATTTTGCTAACTGGCTCTATGAGCGTCGGACACTTCAGCCGATGATGGAGCGCGCCGAAAGAGGCTAGTCACAGCCTTCTCGACTTGGGATGAAAGAAAAGGCAGCCTTTGCGAAAGACTGCCCTCGATTCAGAACGGGTTCGCGCTATTTCTTCTTCGCGTCCTCCTCGATTGCTTTCCACTCTGCGTCGTCGAGTTGGATCGATGCCGCGGCAACGTTCTCCTCAAGATGCTTCACAGAGGATGTGCCGGGGATCGGCAACATGACGGGTGAGCGATGCAGCAGCCACGCAAGTGAAAGCTGTGCCGTGGTGGCACCGTGCTTCTTCGCCGCGGCATCGAGCGGGCCGCCGGGCCGTGCGAGCTTGCCCGCAGCAACCGGGAACCAGGGGATGAAGCCGAGATTGTGTTTGGTGCAGTAGTCGACAACATCTTCGTGCTGGCGATCGCCCAGGTTGTACTGGTTCTGCACGCTGACGATCTCGATGACCTTGCGCGCCTGGTCGATCTCGTGTGGCTTTACTTCAGAGAGGCCGACGTGCAGAATCTTGCCCTGCTGCTGCAGCTTCTTGATTGGTGCTAGCGACTCTTCCACTGGCACCTTGGGGTCAATGCGGTGAAGCTGCCACAGGTCGATGCGCTCAACTTTGAGGCGACGGAGGCTCATCTCGACTTCCTGTTGCAGATATTCGGGGCGGCCGACGGGATGCCATCCGTTCGGGCCGGTGCGCACGAGGCCAGCCTTGGTGGCGATGACAAGACCCTTGGGATAAGGATGAAGCGCTTCAGCGATGATTTCCTCGCTGACATAGGGGCCGTATGAGTTGGCGGTATCGATGAAGTTGACGTCGAGTTCCAAGGCGCGCTTGAGGACACGCTTGGCCTCCGCGCGGTCTTTGGGTTCGCCCCAGATGCCTTCACCTGTAAGGCGCATCGCACCAAATCCGAGGCGGTGGATGGGTGTCTTGCCGCCGATGGAGAAGGTGCCGCTGGATTGTGCGGAGAGGGTGGCTGCAGTGCTCATGCTGGGTTCCTCATAAACCTTCGATGCCCCGGTTCGGGAGAAGGTGCATGGGCGAGTGCGCTTGTTACGGAACTGTGAATTGCGGGGATGCGTAAGTCACGATGCGCCCGCGTTTTCGGGGGGCGAAGACGAGGAGCAAAGCCTATGACCACCCCGGTGATGTTGCCGCAGATGACGCAAGAGCAGCAGGCGACGTTCAACATCTACTATCCGAGCACGCAGCGGGATGAACTGGTAGGCGTGCTGCTTGCCGTATTGCTGGGCAGCTTTGGCGCGCACCACTTCTATTTGCGGCGGAACGGGCTCGGGGTGCTGTATCTGGTGCTGTTCTGGACGGGCATTCCTGCCATCCTGGGAATCATCGAGGCGTTCTTCATGCCGGAGCGGGTGCGGCGCTTCAACGCGGAGCAGGCCGCGCTGCTTGCCTACTCCGTCGTGCAGGGTGTGACATTGCCGCCTCCGCCTATAAAGATGGTGGGTTGTCCGGCCTGCGGCATGGTGCAGGCAGCGGGCGTGCGCTATTGCGTACAGTGCGGGCGAGGGATGATGGGACCGCAGTAGTCAGCCGCCGTGGACCAGGCTGAAGGCGAGAATGGCGAGCACGATGAGGCTGATGACGGTGTAGAGAGTATCTCGCTCACGGGCGAAACCGACGACGGCGAAGGCGACGCGGGCGATGGGCGTCGCAATGAGAATCAGCAGGCCAAGCGCGATGATGCCAGCGCCGCTGCCATGGTGGTAAAGGTGACGAAAGACGGCGAGGATGGAGCGGATGGACGTGTGTATGGAGATGGCTGATGAGGGCTCTCCGGGTGCGTGGAAGACGCGATAGTTGGGCACGGGCGCTTCCGGATGGCGCAGC
>DASZGZ010000097.1:0-4743 GCA_035938355.1 Acidobacteriaceae bacterium | reverse complement strand
CAGTTTTTCTTTCCCATCGGAGTTCTAGGGGTGTACTATGCTCTCCCATAGAACTCCGAGTGGAGACGCCCGTCACTCAGCGGGCAGCGACCAACGGGAGCGGCCACCACCACACGCACGGGAGTGCGTCTGCCTGGATGGCAATTCCCCATAGAACTCTGAGTGGAGGAGCACGAACCATGGGCCGTAACGAACCGCTCTCGAGCGACATGCTCAAAGGCACGCTCGACATGATGATCCTGCGCACGCTCTCCACCGGCGACGCGCACGGCCACACCATTGCCAAGGTCATTGAGCGCACCTCCGAAGATGTCCTCGAAGTCGAGCAGGGCTCGCTCTATCCCGCGCTTCATCGCCTGGAGGACCGCGGCTGGCTCTCCTCCTACTGGGGCGCGAGCGAGAACAACCGCAAGGCCAAGTACTACCGCCTCACCGCCGCCGGCCGCCGCCGCCTCACGCTTGAGGCCAGCCGCTGGCGCCAGATGGCCCGCGCCATCGCGCTCGTCATGGGCGAACATGCCTCCGATCACGTAACCGGGGAAGGTGCAGAATGAGCTGGCTCCCGATGAATTGGCGCCGTATCTTGCAGCGCCGCCGCAGCGACCGCGACCTCGCCCGCGAGATCGCCGCCCATCTCAACGAAGAGCGTGCCGAGAACATCGCCCGCGGCATCAGCCCCGAAGAGGCGCTCCGTCGCGCCCGCATCAAGTTCGGCTCTGCGCGCCGCGTGCACGAAGATCTCTGGCAGCAGAACAGCGTCGCGCCCTTCGAGAATCTTGCACGCGATCTCCGCTACACCCTGCGCACTCTCGCCCGCACTCCCGGCTTCACCCTCACCGCAATCCTCGTCATGGCGCTCGGCATCGGCGCCACCACCGCGCTCTTCACCGTCGTCCGCTCCGTCCTGCTCAATCCGCTCCCATATCCCCAATCCTCACGCCTCGTGTCGCTCTACGAGAGCGAAACCGTCAGCCACAGCCCCTCGCCCTGGATGCCCGTTGCCGCCGGAGTCTTCCAGGAGTGGCAGCGCGCCACACAGAACACCGCGCAGATGGCCCTCGTCTCTCCTTGGCAGGGCTACAACGTCTCCGCCACCGGCGGTCAGTTGCCGGAATCCATCACTGCCGCCTGGGTCTCGTGGAATCTCTTCCGCGTCCTCGGTATTCAGCCCGCACTCGGCCGCGACTTCCTCGCCTCTGACGATCAGCCCTCTGCGGCCGCTACCGCCATCCTCTCCAACTCCTTCTGGAAACGTCGCTTCGCGGCCGATCCCGCCATCGTCGGCAAGACGATCTATCTCGACGCCAAACCCCACACCGTTATTGGCGTCATGCCGTCATCCTTCGACTATCCCTGGGCCAAAGACCAGCTCTGGACGCCCGCCGGTCATGACGCGCCGGCCGATCTCATGAGTGCCTACGGCGATCACAACTTTTACGTCACCGCCCGCCTTGCACGGGGCGCCACGCTCGCCGGTTTAGTCAATCAAATCGACACCGTCCAGCGTCGCGTCAAGCTCGCGCATCCCGAGCCCCCCGTGCACAACCACGCCGTCGGACGCTCGCTGCTCGATTCCACTGTCGAAGACTTCAAGACGCCCCTCTACGCGCTGCTCGCCGCCACCATCTGCGTACTGCTCATCGCGTGTCTCAATGTCGCCAATCTCCTCGTTGCCCGCTCCGCCGCTCGCCAGCGCGACCTCGCCATCCGCGCTGCACTCGGTGGCACCCGCTGGCGCCTCATCCGTGAACACCTCACGGAATCCTTAGTCCTCTCCATCGCCGGAGGCGCGCTCGGACTACTCTTCGCCTGGGCCGCGCTCGCCTGGCTCCAGCACTCGAAGATCGACATCGCGCGTGCGCAGGAGATTCACCTCGACTGGTGGGCACTCGCCGTTGTCATCGTCATCTCTGGCATCGCCGGTCTCGCCGCCGGACTCATCCCCTCGCTCGGCCTCCATGCTGGCCAATTACTCGAATCGCTGCAAAGCTCCTCACGTTCCCACAGCGGAGGCCGCAGCCGCGCGCAGTTGCGCAAAGCTCTTCTCACCGCGGAGGTCTCGCTCACCGTCGTGCTCCTGCTCGGTGCCGGCCTCCTGCTCAAGAGCTATCAGCAACTCCGCACCCGCGACCTCGGCTCCGCCGCCGACAACATCCTCACCATGCAGTTCGCCCTTCCCGACGCGCACTACAGCGAGCCGACGCAGAAGGTCGCGTTCTTCGCACAGCTTCTCGCTCGCGTTCGAGCGCTTCCTGGCGTCGCAGCGGCCGGCATCTCCAGCGCTCTGCCCGGAGAAGGGTGGGGCGGCGACATTCTCATCGACATTCCTGAACACCCGCCCTTGCCCAAGGGGCAGGGGATTGACCTCATGCATCGCGGGGCAGACCCGGGCTACTTTGCCGCGCTCCAGATCCCGCTCATCCGCGGCCGCTACTTCCGTAACGACGAGCGCCTCGATCACGGCAAAGTCGCGATCATCAGCGAATCCACTGCGAAGCAATACTTCCCCGGCGAAGACCCCATTGGCCGCCATCTCGGTGGAAGCGATGTCGGCCCAAAATATTACGAAATCATCGGCGTCGTCGGCGACACCCGCTGGAAGATCACGCAACCCATGCGGCCCACCGTCTACTTGCCATTGTTTGAGGGTCACTACGGCGGTGTCGGTCTCGCCGTGCGCGGCAATCCCGGTGTCGATGTCGAATCACTCGCGCTCCCCATCCAGAAAATCTTCGGCCAGCTCGATCCCGATCTCCCCGTCGCCAACGTCCTCACCATGCAGCAGAACATCGGCGTCGACACTCTGCAGGATCAGTTCAACTCCATCCTCGTGCTCGCCTTCGCCATCATCGCGCTTGTCCTCGCTGCAGTCGGCCTCTACGGAGTCCTCTCCTATCTCGTCACCCAGCGCACCGGCGAGCTCGGTATCCGCATCGCGCTCGGCGCACAGCGCCCGCAGATCATGCGCCTCACCCTCGCCGATGGTCTCGCGCCCGTTCTCCTCGGTCTCATCCTCGGCCTCGCCGGAGGCGCCGCCGTCGTCCGGCTTCTGCGCGAGATGCTTTACGGAATGAGTCCCTTCGACTGGAACGTCTTCACCACCGTGGTCGTTGTTCTCGCTCTCACTGCCGCGTGCGCCTGCCTCATCCCCGCCTGGCGCGCCAGTCAACTCGATCCCGCGCAAGCCCTGCGCAATGAATAGCTGAGGGACACCATGAGCTTGCTTCGCTTCTTCCGCCGCCGCCGCAGTGATCGCGATCTCGCCAGCGAAATCGCCGCGCACCTCGACGCAGAACGCGCCGAGCACCTCGACCGCGGTCTCAACCCCGAAGAAGCCGCGCGCCGCGCACGCATCACCTTCGGCTCCACGCGCCGCGTCCATGAAGATCTCTGGCAGCAGAACAGCGTCGCTTTCTTCGAAGGCATTCTGCGCGATCTCAAGTACGCACTTCGCTCGCTCGCCCACGCACCCGGCTTCGCGATTACCGTCATCCTCATCATGGCGCTCGGCATCGGTGCCAACACCGCCGTCTTCAGCGTCATGAACGCCGTGCTGCTCAAGTCGCTTCCCGTCGTCGACCCCGCGCGTGTCGTGTATCTCTACATCGACGGCCAGCCCGACGGCGCCACCAACACCGGAGACTCCGATTCTTCGTTCTCCTATCCCGTCTACGATGCCCTCCGTCATCAGGATCGCGCCTTCTCCGATGTCATGGCCTACGTACCGCTCAGCTTCGACGGCAAAGCCGGAGTGCGCATCGGCGCCACTCCCGAGGTTGCCGAAGTCGACATGGTCAGCGGCGACTTCTTCTCCGGCCTCGGCGTCCGCATGGCGCGTGGCCGCGGCTTCGCCGGCGCCGATGAGGAGCAGCACGCACCCATCGCCGTCCTCAGCTACAACTACTGGACCCGCCGCTTCTCCCGCTCGCCCAGCATCCTCGGCAGCACGCTCTTTGTCAGAGGCGTGCCCCTCACTATCGTCGGCATCACCGCCTCCGGCTTCGAAGGCACCGAGCCCGGCACGTCCGTCGACTTCTGGATACCGCTCCAGTCCCGCGTCGAGTTGAATGCCTGGGGCGATCCCGCGACCGATGGCAAGACCTATCTCATGCGTCAAAACTGGTGGTGCCTGCGCCTCCTCGGGCGTCTCGCGTCCGGCGCTACCGCGCAGCAGGCCCTCGCACAAACCCAGGCAATCGTCGCGCGCACAGCATTCATCGGCCTCGGCCAGCCGCGCGTTGGACAAAAGCCACCTGTCGTCAGCTTCCAGCCCGCCAAGGCCTTTCCCGGCTACGCGGAGCAGTACGGCGCCCCGCTCAAAATGATGATGGCCATGGTCGCCCTAGTCCTCCTCATCGCGCTCAGCAATGTCGTCATGTTGCTGTTAGCGCGTAGCGCAAATCGTCAGCGCGAGTTCAGCGTGCGCCTCTCGCTTGGCGCTGGCACCACGCAGCTCTTTCGCCAGTTGCTCACGGAGGCTGCATTGCTCGTTGCGGGCGGCGGTGGGCTCGCATGGCTTTTCGCCTGCTCCGGCACGGGCACCCTCGCCGCCTGGGCGAAGATCGATTCCAGCATCTCGCCTGACGCTACCGCGCTCTCCGCTACCCTCGGCATCCTGGTGCTGGCTGCTCTGATCTTCGCCCTCGCGCCCCTCCGCACCTCGCTCGCCGGTGGAACCAGTCTGGTATTAAAGAGCTCATCTGCGGTGACGAATCAGAATGCTGGCAACTCGCGCAGCGGCCG
>DASZGZ010000096.1:0-6654 GCA_035938355.1 Acidobacteriaceae bacterium | reverse complement strand
GGTGGCGATGCGGCGGAACTCGTCGCGGGAGATGGGACGCGCGAGCCGGGCGCGCAAGGTTTCGCCCTCGATGTACTCCATGACGAGGTAGACCTCGCCCGCGTCGGTGAAGACGTCGTAGATGGCAGCGATGCCGGGATGGTTGAGGGCAGAGGCGCGCTGGCCTTCATGCAGGAAGCGCTTGCGATCGGCTTCGCTGGCGGCGTGCTGGGTGCGCTTGATGGCGACGAGGCGGCGTAGGGTGGTGTCGCGCGCGCGATAGACCTCGCCCATCCCGCCGGCGCCGAGGCGCGCCTCGATGTGAAAACGGCCGGCGAGAACGCCGTCGACTCCGGGAAACAGCCCGGCGCCAGGACTCAAGTCACGGTCGAGCGGCGCGGGATCAGGCATTCAGCGGGTGTCTCCGGGTGGGGGACTCCATCGTAGGACGAGTGTGACGCAGGGACAAGTAAGAAGCGACGCCCCTGTTTTGACAGCTGTGAGGGCTTCTCACTATAAGCGTAAGCGGTTACATGCCAACGATTGCTTTGTGAAAGGAAACCCATGCCGCTCCCCTTCCCGCTGAAGCTTGCCCGTCTTGCCCTTCCCCTGGTGTGCGGAGCGCTGTTGCCGGTGATGGCTGGCGCGCAGGCGACGCAGTATAAGGACGCGCCGCCGCTGCTGCTGGGTGCGGCGTGGTATCCGGAGCAGTGGGATGAGGCGACGGCGGACCGCGACCTGGAGACGATGGAGGCGGCCCACATCCACCTGGCCCGGGTTGCGGAGTTTGCGTGGAGCTCGATGGAGCCTGCAGAGGGCCAGTATGACTGGGCGTGGCTGGACCACGCGATCGCTGAGGCGGCGAAGCACCACGTGTACATCGTGCTGGGGACGCCGACAGCGGCGCCGCCGGCGTGGCTGACGACGAAGTATCCCGAGACGCTGCGCATCGATGAGAACGGCGTGCGCGACGAGCATGGCAACCGCGCGCAGTTTTCCTTCACGAGCGCGAAGTATCGCGAGCTGGCGCATGGCATTGCCGAGGCGATGGCGAAGCGCTACGGGCACAACCCGAATGTGGTGGGCTGGCAACTGGACAACGAGTACGGGAATGAGTCCTTCGACCCGGAGACGCGAGCAGACTGGCACGCATGGCTGAAGAACAAATACGGCACGATCGACCGGCTGAACACGCTGTGGACGACGAAGTACTGGAGCCAGACGTACGACAACTTTGACGAGATCCCGATGCGGCCGAAGGATGAGAATCCGGCGCTGCTGCTGGACTGGAAGCACTTTGTCAGCGAGGTATGGAAGAGCTATTCGGAGAATCAGATTTCGGCGATCCGTCCGAATGCGGACCCGCGGCAATTCATCACCACGAACACGATGGGATGGTTCGACGGCTTTGACAGCTACGTGCTGCACAGCGTGCTGGATATTGCAGCGTGGGATGACTACGTGGACAGGCCGGTCTTCGACTGGGCACCCAATGCGGCGGCGCACGACCTGACGCGCGGTTACAAGCAGAAGAATATCTGGGTGATGGAGACGGAGCCGGCGTTTGTGAACTGGCGGAAGACGAACAATCCGCTGGCCAAGGGGCAGGTGCGGGAGCTGGCGTGGCAGGCGATTGGACACGGCGCGGACGCGGTGGAGTACTGGCAGTGGCGGAGCGCGCTGAACGGTCAGGAGCAATACCACGGCACGCTTGTGGGATCGGATGGCAAGCCTGTGCCCGTGTTTGCGGAGGTGGAGCAGATTGGCGCGGAGTTTGAGAAGGCGGGCAACGCGCTGAGCGGGACGAAGCCGGTGTCGAATGTGGCGCTGCTGCACGACTTCGACAGCCGATGGGCGATTGATTTCCAGCGGCATGCGGCGAAGTTCGATCCGGTGGCGGAGCTGGTGTCGTTCTACCGGCCGTTGCGCGAAGACGCGCAGGGTGTGGATGTGATCGCGCCGACGGCAGAGCTGGAGAGATACAAGCTGGTGGTAGCGCCCGCGATCAATGTGCTGCCGCAGGCAACGGCGGAGCGTTTGATTGCGTATGTGAAGCAGGGCGGCCACCTGGTGCTGGGGCCGCGCAGTGGGATGAAGAATGAGTATGACGGGCTGTGGCCGGCGCGGCAGCCGGGACCGCTCGAGGAGTTGCTGGGCGGACGTGTCGAGGAGTTCTACGCGCTGGATCAGCCGGTAACGACCACGCCTGTTGTCGACGGCAGCGCGGAGGGCAAGGGCAATGTGTGGGCAGAGCTGCTGCATTCGATGAGTGATGCGACCGCGGTGATCGCGAAGTACAAGTCGAGCCCGGGCAGCGCGGGATGGCTGGACGGGCAGCCGGCGATCCTGACGCGGCAGGTGGGTAAGGGGCGTATCACGTATGTGGGGTTCTGGCCGGACGCGGCGACTTTATCTGCGCTGACCGCGGGCTGGGTGAAGGATGCTGGCGTTCCTCAGCTGGTGCCAAATGTGCCGGAGGGCGTGGAGGTGTGCGAGCGGGCAGGTGAGGGACGGCGGGTGCTGGTGCTGATCAACCACACGACCGAGACGCAGCATATAGCGCTGCCTGCGACGATGACGGATCTGCTGAAGGGTGGAAGTGCGTCGAGCGTGGATCTCGACAAGTACGGGGTGGCGGTGCTGGAGGCACGGTAGGAATCACAACTTCGCCCAATCCGTCTAAGGACTCTTGCTATATTTTGGTTCGGTTGTTTGGGAGAACCAAGTGTTCGGTGCTGAGCCGCAGGAACCGTGGAGCAAAGAAGAAGAACGAGAGTTTGAGGCGCATGCATCTGCCCGGCTCAGAGCTTGCAATGTAGCGGCATTAAAAGCCGCTGCAGCTCTAGTCATCAACATCTTGTGCATTGTGCCGTTCTTGGTTGGTCACCGGTTGCATAGTCATTGGGATATCGCGAAGTACCTTGTCTTCACGGCGATGGGATTGTTCCTCTGGTTTGTCATGAAAGTCGGTTTGTTGTGGGCTTCGTGGCAAAGTGCGCGAGAGACACGACGCGAATTTCAGTGATCTGCGAACTCCTGATGCGGATGCGGTGCCCGAGGTGGTGGTGAGCTACTCTACTCTGGCTTCGCCAGAGTAGAGATCCCGTATCGGTGATGGTGCAAACAAACAGCAGGTCCTTCGCTTCGCTCAGGATGACACCGTTTGGCTTGGCAGAACGTCTGAGTGAGCGCAAACCTTTCGCGCTATGAGAGTGGCGACGATGGCGGCGCCGAAGCCGTTGTCGATGTTGACGACGGTGACGTTGGGCGAGCACGAATTCAGCATGCCGAGCAGCGCGGCGACGCCCGAGAAGGCCGCGCCGTAGCCGACGCTGGTGGGCACGGCGATCACGGGTGCCGGCACTAGGCCACCGACAACGCTCGGCAGTGCGCCTTCCATGCCGGCGCAGACGATTGCCACTTCGCAGCGCTGCAGCGATTCGTGGTGGGCGAGCAGACGATGCAGGCCGGCGACGCCGACATCGAAGAAGCGCTCGACGGGTGCGCCGAGGAATTCGGCAGTGACGGCGGCTTCTTCGGCGACAGGGAGATCGCTGGTGCCGGCGCAGAGGACGGCCACGGTACCGGCTGGCGTCGGCTGCGAGGCGGGCTGACGCAGAGTGGCGGCTCGCGCGGTGGAGTGAAACTGCGCGGCGGGCACGCGAACGGAGATGGCCTGCCACGCCGCATCGCTGACGCGAGTGGCGAGTACATCGGACCCCGCAGCGGCGGTGCGAGCGAAGATTTCGGCAACATGCTCCGGCGATTTGCCTTCGGCGTAGATGACCTCGGGGATGCCGAGACGCAGGCCGCGATGATGGTCGATGCGCGCAAAGCCTGCGTCCTCATAGGGCATGGTGCTGAGGCGCTCAAGTGCGGATTGCGGCGCGAGCGCGCCAGCGCGCACGGCTTCGAGCAGTGCGAGGACGTCGTGCCTATTCACGTATTGCGGCCTCCGGGTTATTCGTAACTGTCAATGGATCGTGAACGGGTTGCTTCACTTGCTGGCTCCAGGCCTGCAGGGCGGCGTCGATGACCTGCTTCAGCGGGACGCGATGCTCGAGCGCGCGGGCGTGGCAGTCCTCGTACTCGGGCTGCGCGTGAGTGATGACGCCGTCCAGTGCGGCGGTCTTGATGCGGACTTCGCCGTAGGGCGTGACTACTGTCGAGTGCGCACGATCGAGTGTGCGGCGCTGCTCGGTGCGGGTGCGGACGCCGAGGGTGGAAGTCTCGCGGAAGAGCAGCTCTTCAAAGCGCGGTGCGTCGGCGGGACAACAGAGGAGGGTGACGAGGGTGCCGAGGCGGCCCTTCTTCATGACGACGGAGGCGGTCATCGCATCGAGCGCGCCGTGCTCAAGGGCGAGTTGCGTAGTGTGCGCGATGATCTGCGGAGAGAGGTCGTCGATGGCGCACTCGAGGACGCTCACTGTTTCGCGGGCGACGGTGTCGTCGCCTGCCAAAGCGACAGTTTCGCCGATGCTGAGGCGAAGGACGTTGGGAAAACGCGCGGGATTGCGTGTGCCGGCGCCGTAGCCGATGTGCTCGAAGACGGCAGTGGGCCGCGTGAAGTCGCAGCCAAGGGCGCGGAGCAGCGCGGCGCCGGTGGGCGTGACGAGCTCCATCGCGGGGCCTTCGCTGAATGTGGGGATGCCGCGCAGCAGCGCTGCGGTGGCTGGCGCGGGCACGGGAAAGCGGCCGTGGGCGCAGTCGACGAAGCCGCTGCCCACGTTGACGGGCGACGCATACCAGCGGTCGATGTTGAGCGAGGCGAGTCCGACGGCGGCGCAGGTGATGTCGACGATGGCGTCGACCGCGCCTACTTCGTGAAAATGTACCTGGTCGAGTGGCACATTATGGATGGCGGCTTCGGCCTGACCGAGGAGCTCGAAGGCGCGAAGGGCAAGCGCGCGGGCATCGGCTGGCAGCGGCGCTTTGTTGAGTATCTCGCGGATGGCCGGCAGATTGCGCCCGTGCGCATGCGTATGGCCTGGTGTGTGCTCGTGATTGTGCGCCTGGCTGTGCGAATGCTCGTGGCTGTGCGAGTGTTCGTGGTGATGATCGTGGGCGTGTTCATGCGAATGGGCATGATCGTGCTTCGCATCGGCATCCTCGCCGCCGACCAGCACGCGCGCTTTGCGCGCACTGATGCCGCTGCGATCTACGGAATCAAAGACGAGGGTTGCGCCGGGGTTGAGAGAGGCGGTTGTCTGTTGCAGCAGCAATGCCGGGACGCCAGCGTCGACGAGGGCGCCGAGCAGCATGTCTCCACTGAGCCCGGCGAAGCATTCAAGATAACCAATGCGCATGGTTGATTCTCTCTGATGCACAGAACCGCTATCTGCCATTGCCAGTGAGGACGGTGAGGGGCAGCACCTCGTTCATGGAGCCGGAGCGGTAGCCGTCGCAATCGATAGCAGCGTACTGGAAGCCGGCGGCGCGGACGGCGGCGCCGATGCGCTGGAACATCTCGCGGTTGAGAGCGGCATCCATCTCTTCCGGGGCGAGCTCGACGCGGGCGACGGTGCCGTGATGGCGGACGCGGAAGCGGCGCAGGCCGAGGGCGGCAAGCGCGTCTTCGGCGCGTTCTACTTGTTCAAGCACCTCGGGAGTGACGCGGCGGCCGTACTCGATGCGCGAGGAGAGGCATGCGGAGGCGGGCTTGTCCCAAAGATCGAGCGCGGCGGCGCGAGCAAGGGTGCGGACGTCGTCCTTGGTGAGGCCAACATCGGCGAGCGGCGAGAGCACGGCGTGTTGCGCGGCAGCCTGCTGGCCGGGGCGGTAGTCGCGGGTGTCATCGGAGTTGAGGCCGTAGACGACGTGCGCGATGCCGCGGGTGGTGCGCTCGCGCTCGAGGACGGTGAAGAGCTCGTCCTTGCAGTGGAAGCAGCGGGTGGCGTCGTTGCGGGCGTAGTCCTCGCTGGCGAGCTCGGCGGTAGCCACGGTGACGAGCGGAATGGATTGCGAGGCGGCGAAAGCGATGGCCTCGCGGAGATGGCGGCGAGAGAGCGAGGCTGAGTCCGCGATGATGGCGAGCATGCCGCTGCCGAGGACGGTGTGAGCGGCATGCGCGAGATAGGCGGAGTCGACGCCGCCGGAGTAGGCGACGATGACGCTCTGGAGCTCCCCAATACGGCGATGGAGCGCTTCGCGTTTCGCTACCAGATCAGGAGAGAGGCCGGCGACTTGCGGATTCGGGATGGAGGTGGCGGACATATATCTGATGTATCTGTTTTAGCCGAGATACTGCGGGTTGTTGATGGTGCCGTCGAACATGTGGGAAGTCTTGTATTTCTCGTACTGGCCGGCAACGGCTGCGTTGGCGGTCTTGGCGAGTAGCGCGGTCATCGCTTCGTGCGGCATGGGGTGGAAGTTGCGGGCGACGGTGAGGGCCTGGTTGAGGATCTGCATGGAATCGCAGCCGGTGATGGTGAGGGAGACGGGCAGGCTCATGGCGTATTGCAAGCACTCAACGGCGGTGGCTGTGTTGCTGCCCAGGATGAGGCCGTTGCCGATGGGCTTCATGCCGAGGATGCCCATGTTGTGTTTGCGCGCTACGGGAAGGACTTTCGTCGTGAAGCTGTCGTAGTGCGCATCCATTACGTTGAGGGGCATCTGCACGGTGTCAAAGGTGAAGCCGTGGCGGTCTGCAGTCTCGATCATGCTGAGATGGATCTC
>DASZGZ010000095.1:0-4315 GCA_035938355.1 Acidobacteriaceae bacterium | reverse complement strand
CCCATGCTGATCGAGGCTTTGACGCGAATCAGACACTGGGAGCAGGACCGCGATCCAGCCGCCCCGCCTGTACCGCGTACCACCACGAGGAGTGCGCGATGACCAGCCACACCTCGACACTCCGCGATTTCACTGTCGATCGTCGCGTCTGGCTAATCTCCGGCCTCGCCGTCATCGTCGGCATCGGCGGCGCCGCGCTCGCCGTGCTTCTGCTGCGGGCCATCGCATTCTTCACCAATCTCTTCTATTACCACCGCTTCAGCCTCGCGATGGTTGGGCCGGCCGGCTCCCCGCTCGGCTACTGGATGGTGCTGGTGCCGATCGTCGGCGGCATCATCGTCGGCATCATGGCGCGCTACGGCTCAGACAAGATTCGCGGCCACGGTATTCCCGAGGCCATCGAGGCCATCCTGCTGAATGGCGCGCGCGTCCAGCCACGCGTCGCGGTGCTCAAGCCCGTCTCGGCCGCCATCGCCATCGGCTCCGGCGGCCCCTTCGGCGCGGAAGGTCCGATCATCATGACCGGCGGCGCCTTCGGATCGCTGCTGGCGCAATGGGTCAAGCTCACCCATGCGGAACGCACCACGCTGCTCGTCGCGGGAGCTGCAGCAGGTATGTCCGCCACCTTCGCCGCACCCTTCGCCGCAGTCCTGCTCGCAGTGGAGCTGCTTCTCTTCGAATGGCGCCCCCGCTCATTGATTCCCGTGGCCTTCGCCAGCGTCACCGCCGCCGTGCTGCGCGTCCTCTGGCTCGGCGCTGGACCGCTCTTCCCGCTCTCTGCCGAAGCGATCCCCCACGGCGTACGCTTCACCTTGCTCGCAGCGGCGCTGGGCGGGCTCATCGGCCTGGCTGCCGCCGCGCTCAGCCGCATGATGTACGGCTTCGAAGACCTCTTCGGCAAACTGCCCGTGCACTGGATGTGGTGGCCCGCCATCGGCGGCCTCGGCGTCGGTGTCGGCGGTCTCTTCTTCCCTCACGGCCTCGGCGTCGGTTACGACAACATCGCGGTCCTGCTCGCGGGGCACGCCACGCTTGCGCTCATCTTCGGCGTCATCGTCTTCAAATCGCTCATGTGGGCCTTCTCCCTCGGCTCCGGCACCTCAGGCGGCGTCCTCGCCCCGCTGCTCATGATCGGCGCGTCCCTTGGCGCACTCTCAGCTCACCTGCTGCACATGCCGGAAGGCACGCTGGCGTTGCTCGGCATGGGTGCCATGCTGGCCGGCGCACTCGGCTCGCCGCTCACCGCCATCGTCTTCTCCATCGAGCTCACGCACGTGCTGCCAGCGCTCCTGCCGCTGGTCGCCGCCTGCATCGCCGCGTATACCATCACATCGCTCATCATGCCGCGCTCCATCCTCACGGAAAAGCTCGGCCGCCGCGGCCATCACCTCACCCGCGAGTACGGTGTCGATCCCCTGGAGATGGTTAGCGTTGAAGACGCGATGACCGATGTTGCAGACGAGCATGCCCCTGCCCTTACCGAGCTGCCGCCGGTCTACACCTTCGGCGACGAGACCTGCCGCAGCGCGGCCGAGCGGATGGCGACCACCGGCCACATACGTCTCGCCGTGCTCGATCGCGGCACCAAGCAGCCGCGCGGCTATGTCTCGCTGCAGGATCTGCTGATCGGCCGCCGCCGCTTCGTAGAACGCGAAGAGGCGCGGGAGCGCGTCTTTCGCTTAATGACATCGCGCCCTCCCGAACTCCCAGACCCTGTCGCGACGCGCGAGGAACATCCCGTCGAACACGTCGAACGCTAGCAGCTCTTCTCATCCTGAGCGAAGCGAAGGATCTGCCGTTTGTACGGTCGCCCACAAATCCCAGTGTGAACGACAACGGAGCGAATCCCACAGGAACGCGCCGCAGGCCAATCGCCCGGACGGCCAGTCCCCGGTGCGGCAGCACTCAGCCGCCCAGCTTGACCAGCGCCGCCGCGCTGGTCAGCCGGCGCTCCAGATGCCGCTCCAGCGTCTGCACAGAAAATCGCCGCAGATCGCGCGCCCGCTCCCGCGGCCACGGCTCCTCCAGCAACGCACCCGCCGGTGCATGGAAGATCTGCGCCGCCAGCCGCAGCGACTCCGCGCTCAGCGTTCCGGAAGCCAGCCGCCTGTGGTGCACGCATACCAGCCCATCCGACAACGCATGAAAATACGCGGGAGCCCCCTCCAGCGCCTCCCCGCAAATCATGCAGCGCTTGAGCTCCGGCAGCCACCCCATCAGCCGCGTCATCCACAGCGCGAAATATGTCACCGGCATCCACACACCACCTGTCTCCGCCGCTTCCAGCACCGACAGCACCAGGCGAAAAACCGCGTCGTTCGGATCATGATCCGGCTGCGTCTCGTCGATCACCTCGGCGAAGAACGCCAGCGCGCTCAGCCGCGTGTAATCCACTGCAACCGAAAGCGGTGAGCGGACGATCTCGAAGGAGTCCAGCCGCACCAGCTCCTGTCGCGGCTTTTCGACAAAGCTCGCGCGCACATGCGTCATCGGTTCGAGCGCACCCCCAAACCGCCGGCGGCTCTTCGCAGCCGACTTCGCCACGCCCTTCACCTTCCCAAACTCGCGCGTAAACAGCGCCACAATCTGGTCGGCCTCGCGGATGGGCCAGGTTCGCAGCACGATGGCCTCAGCGTTCATCGTCGGTTACACGCATTCGAGTGCCCGCCAGACGGAGCGGATCTCTCCGTACTGTATCCGTGCTTTTGCGTTAGAAACAGCAACGCGCAACCCGAAGGCTGCGCGTTGGCGAAAAAACGTGCGGGATTAGCGGCCAAAGTGTGCGGCGTTTTTCTCCGTATAGCTGGCCCACTTCTCCGGCAGGTCATCACCGGCAAAGATGGCCGAAACTGGGCATACCGGGACGCACGCGCCGCAATCGATGCATTCCACCGGATCGATAAACAGCTGGTCCGCAGCGGCGTAGTCACCCTCATCCTTCTTTGGATGAATGCAGTCGACGGGGCAGGCATCGACGCAAGCTGAGTCCTTGGTACCGATGCAGGGTTCTGCGATGATGTAAGCCATGAAACGTTCTCCAGTGCGGGATACCCTTGATTGTAGCAGCATTCTTCTTCCGCGATGCCGTCTCAACTCCGCGGAAGCGCGGCTCCGGCAGCACCATCCGCAGGTAGTGTTTGGCGCGCCTCGTCGCGGGCATCGGCGCCTCATCGTCCTCATTTAATTCGCTCCGTTTACCTCCATGGAGAATGAGGTTCCATTCGTCTTCACCGGAACAAGCTCCTTATCCGCGAGATCGAACTTTACCAGCCCATCGCGGTAATCCAGATGCAAAACCAGCGAATGCAGAATATCGAGCCCCAATACCCCCGCTACCTGGAATCCGGCAGTCTGATCGAACGCGGAAAGATCGAATTTCACGATCCGGCGATGCTGGATCAGCGGCAGGTTCGCCAACTGCAAATCGAACGTGTCGCGATAGAACTCCTCTTTCGCTCCGGACGCGGTCCGCGCCGAATCTGTTTTGAGATTGGAGAGAGAGTATGCCACCTCGGAGGTCATGGCGGTGTAGGGCATGCCGGTGCCGAGAACGAATAATGTACGCGACTTGTTGTCGAGCGTGATAGGAAGAAGCAAATATTGCCGCCGACGATAGACCGGAAGAAAATCCTTGAGTTCGCGCGGCGCAGAACGGTCTTCCGGCAATAAACCGGGCTGTGTAGGCAACGGCGCCAGTGTGAGTCGCTTTGATCGGAAATCGAGAGCAATCAGATAGGAAGCGAGGAGGTCCGTGCCGATGATGCCGTCCGCCTTGTCCGGGAACGATGTATCGCTCACTCCTACCGTGCAGTCATGAAACTCCAGCGGACCAATGTTTACCTCATCGACGTGTACTGTGTCCTGTGGAGCACCGGCATCCGCATTCAAGTTATTCTGTTCGGCCAGCGACCTGCTGATGTAGAGGCCAGAAGCCGCTGTATCCACTAGCAATTTGGCCTTGCTTTGCGCTAATTGCACTTCAAGCTGATAGCGGTAGATATGCCGCTTCTTGTCTTCTATAGAAGCCAGAAGCGGCAATGTCGCAGAGCCAATAGCCGGTAGAACCCGACAGGTCTGTGAGTTTTCCGAGAGCCGTGACATCAGCGATTGAATGGACGCCGTCGCTGTTTGCCGAGCCTTTGGGTCGAGATCAGCCATTGCACTCCGCGACTGCTCAATGCTCTTGATTTCATTCGCCGATGACACGACATCTTTCCATGCGTGCTGGATATCGGGATCCGCCGGATCGATGTCGTAAGCACGCTGAATCTCCTCGCGCTCCGAGGCGTACATCGAGTCGAGCCGCAGTACGCGG